>NZ_BORB01000067.1:0-11187 GCF_018332955.1 Lederbergia ruris | reverse complement strand
ATGGTCCAACAGGAAGTGTAGTTAATTATTGAGTTGTTAGCAAGTGGCTTTTTCTTTTATGCATAGCCCTATAGGCCATGCATAAAAGAAGTGCCATAACCTACATTTTTAGTTTGCCATAAACATCCGTACTGTAATAATAAATGACACATATCGCTACCATTAAACCTGATGACTTTTCATTTAAAACAATCATACTCGTCGAAGATAACATTAGTGAGACATCTACCTTTTTTGCCGGTACGGTATTGATGTACTTCATGTATAAAATATACAAAAATGAATCTGAGTTTATTGAAAGCATCTTGTTTGATTAATGGTAATATAAGTGAGCATACTTTAGATCATTCTTGTTGTTGAATTAATATGTCGTTGCGAGAACTCTGTTATAGTTTTACATCTTCCACAAAATATAATAAGTATAAAAGCCCTTTAAGATTAGCCTTGTTTTTTCAACTCTTCCAAAGCCTTTTCTATTAGCGAAATATCTGTTTGAATGACTGGTTTCATTTTTTCATTCTTGCAATTGTCGTGGTCTATGCGTAAACGCTTGATTTCATGTAAAAAGATTGTACACTCTAACCGTCTCCCCATGTTGCAGCTCTCCTCGGAGTTTATTGTTCCCTCTTTCTGTTCCCTTTTTGAACATACAAAAACCTTAAGTCATCAAGTAATTTATCTAAGGTACTAACACACTCAAAGGTGTTCCCGCATTAGGCTCTTGGTTGCTTATTGTAGGTCTTGAGCGCCTGTTCCCAACGTTCATTAATTGCATCAACTAATTCATCCATGGAACAGTTTAGATTTTTTACCGGTATATTAACCTGAGTATCTAATAAGCCTTTGTTTATTTGAGTGAACACTTTTTTAATTCCGGTCATCCGGTTGATGACCAAATTCCGATCAATTGTAAAAATGCCAAGATATACTTGGCCTGAAAAATTGATGAAATCAATAGCTTCAATTTCGGTCCATCTAACAAGGCCTGCTCCAATATAACTGGATTTGTCGAAAATCCCATCTTTGGAGATAATAATGGCCGGCTCCCTTTTAATGAGTACAATGACATAATATATAAAACAAAGACCAAAAATGATTATTGTAAGAGCCCCTATAATCATCGGTCCTTTCGCACTTTCAAATTGTCCACTCGTTAAAAAATAAATCCCCAGTATTACAAAAACTAAAGAAATAAATGCAAGCATAATCATCCTTTTCATTTTTGGCATGATAATAAAATCATCCATACATGTGAACCCCCTAGGCCTAAAATATGTATTATATAACTTAACGGTTTTTAATTATAAAAAGTGTCCTAAGAATATTCCGACACCTATCCAGAGAGTGCCCTAAAGCTGGTAAGACAGCAAGGAACGCTGTCTTACCAGCTTTTGACCACTGTCGAGAACATGTCTTTACTTTTTTAAAACCCATGCGGCCGGACCTAGTCCAGCTTTCTCTCGTTTTTTAAACGTTGTTGGGGCAAGAAAATGTTTCTTTTTCTGGGTAGCACAAATGGTTTTCGTTCGCTCGATTGGATAATACTACTACTAGCCAACCCAGCATGAACGTTATAGGAAATCCAGCATCAATAAAACCTTTGGTAAGCAAGATAATTACATGGAGCTGTTCTTAGGCCATATTGGGTAGTGTCGTCAATACATCTACCAGTTTTCTGATTCCTAAATGAGATGGTTCCATCAGAATGCCTGACGACCCACCAACTTTGGTATTGGCTTTTGTTTCTTGGGTAAAACCGGAAACCGTGGGCGCTATCATCAAGTGCGTAATTAATGCTGTAATGTCTTAATTCCACTGTTCCATCACGCCAGTGCTCAACTCTCCACTTTTCTGGGGAGTTGATGGAGGCGGGTTTGATATTGACAAACATGTTAGGATTGATAGCGCTTTGTTCCATATTATTCCGAATTAGAGGATTTGAACCCATATATTTACCAGTCCATTGGTTTTTGAAGGTTTGGATGCTGGCAGATGCCTGGATACTAGTTTCCTCGCTCTGTTCAGCTGATGCTGGAAAAGCAATAATACCCATAACCATTAGTGCCACAATTGCGGTAGTAACCCCGTGAATGAATGTTTTCCATTTGATTCTCATCATTGATACATCACCTTTCCTTTCTTAAAATTGCAAACATTTAGATGTTTAGTTGAACTTATTGTTCTATGCTTGTTTATCCAGATGAGCACTCAATCTCTTTCATTTCGTGACGCTCGCTTCAAGAATATTTTGCCGTGAAAATCTCCAAATCTATTAAAAAAGGGAGGCTTTCCATTGCATCCTTTCTTATACATAGACTTTTACTTATTTTTCCCATGTTTTTAAAAGTGATTTCAACATATGAATGGCATGATCTTACCAATATTGTGTTTCACAACGCCCTTTACTATCAAACTCATCATATTCAACGCGGATTATTCCCATTACCGGTTCTTCGGAAAGAGGGGAGCCTCGATGCGGAGAGTCTGTGAGACAGACGTAAACGTACTGCCATCTTCAGCCCCTATATTTAACGATATAGGAGCGGTGCAGGTAATCTCATATCCCAGTGACATGGGAGCGATCACAGGGTCTATCGGATGTGCCCCCTCTTTGAAGCATTCACCCTTCACTTGAGTGAGCAGATCGGCGGCTTCCTGCTGCCATTCTTTGTTATCCGGCCATAAGTTGGGTAACGCTATGTTGATTACTTCCTCAAGTGTCTGATCGAGATCCTCTGTTGTGGAGGCGCTGGCATGTAAGGCGACTTCATTCATCGTGCCATGTTCATCAAGCGTGTCCGTATTATAGGAGACCCCGAGCGACTTTTCGTTGTCACTACCTTCACACGAACCGACTGAACCGGTTGTGTTGCCTTCTTCACCCAGTTTGAAGCAATTCCATTGCGTACTCTGGGCAATTCGTTCCAGGAACTGCTCTCCCGTCACCTCATCCGGCGGAAAACATTGAAAGCTGTGGGGCATATCCGGGTTGCAGGGCACGATGGCCCCGGGAGCCGACTGGTCGGTGGAATCTTTCCCCGGCTCAACCGTATCCGGTGCAGGTGGATTTTTCGCTTGTGGTTTGTTGTCTGATGAAAAGAATCCATCCGGCGACAAAAATACTATTGCCAGAGTAATTGCGATGACGGCAACCAGGGAAATCAGAGCGGTTATGGCCCCGCCGATGATAAGAATTAACTTCAGGTTGCTCTTCTTTTCGACATCGGCAACAGCTGGGCTGCCACCCTCATGAGGTTGCCGGGGATCTTCCCCGCAGTGGCGGCCATTCTCCTGATCCACCCAGACTCCGGGGGTTTCAGGGTCGGGTAATACCGGTTTTCCACACTTGATGCACTTGCTCGGTTGTATCGGGTTTGTCATAAATTGTCCCCCTGTTCCTTGAAGTTTACTTGCTCAAAGGGCCATTCGAAAGGCTATTTATGTTTAAGCCTTATAAATGGTGATTTAGTTTAAAGTAGAGTCTTGACATCGTACCGCTGATCTAAAAAATTAATTTTACTTAACCTATACTTGTTTCTTCCATGTTTTTAAAAGTGAGTTCAGCATCTGAATGGCTTGTTCTTCTGCTTTCTGGGGTCCAACAATCTCTGCCATTGAGGTTGATCCCTCTAATAAAAGCATCATTTGGGAAGCGATACTATCACATTGCTTAAAACCATTTTCTAAAGCAAGACCTTGAAGGTATTGAAATAGGTCATTCTTGTGATTCCGTACAATTTGTTCTATTTGGTTGTCTATATCAGCAAATTCTTCTTTTGCCCGAAGAAACATGCAGCCATTCCTTCCCTTTTCATTCAGCCATTTCCCATGGCCTTTTACGACTTGTAAAAAAGGAGACTTTGAATCTTTTTCAACATATGAGTGAAGGTATGACCAATATTGTGATTCACATTGCTTAAGGACCTCCTCTATAAGTTGTTCCTTGGATGCAAAATGGTTGTATAACGTCATAGTTGCTACATTTGCATCCTCAATAACCTTTTTCATACCAACTGCATGAAATCCATGATTATAAAATAGTGATTCGGCTGACTTAAGAATAGCTTTTTTCTTTAAAGATTGACTCATTTTTTTATCCCCTTTTTATATAGAACGTTCACTCTAAATAATATTGATATTCCCTTTAGTTTCAAGGGTACTTTTTCCTATCTTCGTTTAATTAGGTAGAAAATGATCAATCTTTTGTATGAAAAACTTAAATCTGTTGGAAAAGAATTCATTTTGATCAATCTTTTTTCAAAAAGGATTCTCTTTATTTGTCGTAAAATATGGGTTTGTGAGATATTTTTGATTAAACTTTATTTTAAAGCCACAAATATTCCCTTTCACCCCAGTAATTCTAAACGATATCTTTGCTGAGAATAGTTTAAAAATTTCATGTTTTGACGTAAACTGAAAATATAGTATGTGTTATTTAGATCAATTGAAGGTAGTGATCGCCTTGACTCTTTTTCGTGTATACCATCCTCATCCCCCCTTGTCGGCTTATGTAAATATCTTTTGGCTATATAAAGGCTATCACCCATCTCACAAAATGGAGCGTGTACTTCCTGACGGGTCTATGGAATTGATTATCAATCTTGAAGAAGACTTGATTAAGGTATACGATCAAAAGAATCATGAACAGTTCAAAAGTTTACGTGGAAGCTTGATCTCTGGTCCGCATTCAAATTTTGCTGTTATCGACACAGCCTGTCAAGTGTCAACAATAGGGGTTCATTTTAAGCCCGGTGGTGCTTTACCTTTTCTTAGCTTACCAGCTGATGAACTGCGTAATGAGCATGTGTCGTTGGACACACTTTGGGGGACGAAAGCGGATGAATTGCGAGAACAGCTCCTTGAAGCTGAAACGCCGGTTGCCAAATTTAAAATTCTTGAGAAATATTTAATGGAGCTGATGATTCAACCCACGTCACACCACCCCGCTGTTGTTTTCGCGCTTAGGAAATTTCAGGCTTCCCCTCATCAGTGGAAGATTGCTGATGTGACTGAACAAATCGGTTTGAGTTCAAGACGATTTATTCAAGTGTTCAAGGAAGAAGTTGGATTGACACCCAAACAATTCTGCCGTATTCAGCGCTTTCAGAATGTGCTTCGTGTCATCGAAGGTGAAGAGCAAGTAGATTGGACTGATATTGCTTTAACCTACGGTTATTATGATCAGGCACATTTCATCCACGATTTTCGGTCTTTTTCCGGCTTTAGCCCAACAACCTACCACTTGCATCAAGGTAAACAAAAAAATCATGTTCCGCTTGGCGAGTAGGGTCATTTTTTTTACAATACAACTCATTCCAATATGACTTAGAATAAATTTGATGCGATCGTTCCCTGTATTTGACCTAATTTTGGGGGATAAATGTATCCAAATTATAATGAATTGGAGGAATTTTTTATGACACTTAAAACAAAAGCCATACTGGAGGGGCATCACGCGGTGACACCGTACATGATTATCAAGGATGCTGCCAATGCCATAATGTTTTACAAAAAGGCGTTTGGAGCAACTGAATTGATGCGTGTCACAGACGATAGTGGAAAGGTAAGGCATGCGGAGATCAAGATTGAAGATTCACCAATTATGATCGTGGACGAGTTTCCCGAATACTCGGTTATGAAGAGCCCCGAGTCTCTTGGAGGAACTACGATGCATATTTTTCTTTATGTTGAGGACGTAGATGCTCTTTTTGCACAAGCTATTGATGCAGGTGCAAAGGAATTGATGCCTGTAGAAGATCATTCTGAAGGTGATCGACGCGGGGGAGTAACGGATCCATTTGGACACATTTGGTGGATCGCAACACATATAAAGGATGTACCGCTTGAGGAAATCGGGTAACGAGCTTATCCAAGGTATAAAATTTCAAATACAGGGTGAAGGGAAGGGTTAATATATGGGGTATCACCCCTTAATGAATGATACCAAATGGGATGAAATTAGAACGGCCATGATTGAGTTCCCAAAACAAGTTTTTTGGAGAACAAAAGATATCGAGACTGGATATATCAGCTATTGGGATGGAGATTGGTACTATCATTTCCGTACAGGGGAGTACAATACAGTAGAATGGTTGGAAATTAAGTTTGAAAATGCAAAAATTAAAGAGGAATTGGTGAACATCCTCAGGGAAATACACGTACCTGGTGAGTTATTGGAAAACAGGATTAGGATTTACGGTTATGTAAAACCGGGAACATTTATTGATTATATATAATCATGTTTTCTTCCCCTCTTTATCTGAAAAAAGCCGCCCCCATTTTTTGGGGGGTCTTAAATCTGTCTAACAAGCAATTGGAAAAACTTAATGACCTTCGATTACAATGTCATAATCATACAATTTGAATCGGAAAAAAGCAAAGTCAAATCTAATAATACACAGAATTGAATGAATTGGATTAGTTGGAACGCCGTATGCGGTGAAAGTCGCGCGTACGGTGTGAACAGGGGAAAAGGGAGCGATAACTTCAAACCCTTACCTATCTGTATCAACAAGTAATATGGCCAAATTAATATCAATGTAGAATTGGAGGTGAAAGATTGGATATTTATGTTTGGGTTTTGTCTTTCCTAATCATATTTATGCTCCACAATTTAGAGGAAATTATAACGATCGAAAGATGGTTTCAAAAAACGTATCCTCGGATTAGTAAAAGGATACCTTCATTTGCACAAAAGGAACTCAAGAAGTATAAAGATATTACATCCGCACAGTTTTCTATCGTTGTTTTTGTGTTTTCTGTCTTTGCCTCTGCATTGATATTGATAGCCGTAAATACACAACATTATTATTTGTTTTTGGGGGTAACCCTATTTTTTGCTTTAAACATTTTTACCCACCCATTACAGGCTTTGTACTTAAGGTGCTACACTCCAGGAGTTTTGACATCACTATTATTGATTATTCCCTATTACAGTTTATTTTTCTATCACTTCTATAAAACTGATATGTTATCCTTGAACTCGATTGTTGGTTCAATAATTGTAATGGTCTTTCTTATACCAGTATTCCTCCTTAGTCATAAAATTGGAGAGAAGTGGAGTTAACTAATTTACGGAAAAGACACGTCGCAATTGACTAAATTAATTCATTTGTAAGATTGTTGTGAATAGAAGGAATATATAACTAATTAATAAAAAAAGAGTATATTGGGCAATTAGTTGATTTTGATTTAAGAAATGTTTTATTAAAAATTACTGCGCCCATTTTCTCTCCAACTTGAGCACAGCCACAAACGCCAATGACAGGATCGAAAGCATCAATATTCTCCCTTTCCCTGGGTAAACAATCATACTGTCTTTACTGACTTGTGTTCGATTTGTTTCACTCACCTAAGATTCCTCCTTCAAATTATTTTTTAAAAAATATTCGAACGCCCATTCCCTAAATTCTTACTATTCATACCTATCGATCCTAGATTCGTCAATGTCATCCGGCAATTCCACAAAATGTGGGACTTCTAAACGCTCTCTGATCGCTCGCTTTAAATATGCACGTTTATCGTCTTCAAATTCATGTAATTCCTCTTCTCTTTGAATCGTCCATTCCGGCAGTAACACTGGTTCTGGTTCTTGCCCAGATGTTTGACAATACCATTGTCCATGCTCTTTATACAAAATCATTTCTTTTGACGGATTTAAATCTATTCGACTAAAATGACGCACACCATTTTCCGTATATAAAAATTCCACATCTTCAAATGTCTTCGATCCTTTTTCTCGGTAACCTCCATCCGGATATTCTAGCTCACCATATTCCAAATAACGCCCACTTGACAGCATTTCCTCTGACACTTTTTGTACTGACGCCTCTTCGCGTGCTTTCGCTTCTGCCATCCTTCGGACCCGCTCTTCTGGCGTAATGTCTAAGTCTATAAACCCGCCCATGATCACACGTGTCCAAAACAAGGAAAAGAAAAAGGCAACACCTGGCCAAATAAGAGCCACCGCAGCATCCTCCCCAAACAAAAACACATAAATGCCCGAGCCTTTTGTCGAATTAAAAACCCCTAACAAATGAAACATAAAAAATGCGCCAAGGATAATAGTTATAATACTAGCTACCCTTTCTCGTGTACGAACTGGGATCCACTTGATGGATGAGAATATAATTAATAACAATTGGGTCCATAAAAGATTAATATAAAGATCTTGATAAAATGGTTGATCCACAAGCGCCTGTATTCCATATAAATTGATTGCAACCATTGACCACAAACAATTCGTGAAAAAAAGCAGGTTTGTCTCGAGTGGCTCATAATTTGGGCGACGGTAAACAACAATATATGAAGCAACTGCACTCATCACAAAATAACTTAAAAAGAGTAGTACTGCAAACAAACGCCAAAAATCATCAATATACACAAAAAATATATTTGGAATGCTGTAAAGATAGACAAACACTCCGCCTATGAGATAAAGGCCTAAAGTTGATCGGTATTTTTCCTTCTTCTCATTTTTATCAGAAAAAAAATCGACGTTTCTCAAAGCCACACCTCAATTCCACGATTTCATTACATAATAAGAAACCTATTAGTAAATTTAGGAATGGGGGAGATTCCCATACACTAATATTATTATAAATACCACCAACATTCCAAATGAAATCATTAGGGACAAGATATCGTGCATTGTTATATTCATAGGCAGCACTTTACGCTATTTGCAAGGAATAGTGGGAGGCCTTGATTGATTATGGTAAGCTTATAATTAATCACTTTTAAAGGTGTGAATGAAGAGAAGAAAAAGAGTGAATGAAACGACTACTCGGTCGCGATGTATTTGCAGTTTCATTGTTTTTCAAGTCAATTATCAAAAGAAGTAAGAGATGTAAAACAAGAGGTAAAGAAAAATGCTGATAAAATCGACAAGTTAGATGCTAAGGTAACCGTATTATCAGAGGGATTACTAGACACTAAGCAGAAGTAAAAATTCTTAAAAATGCAAAATGATAATTGTAATGAAAATAATGTCCTGAATTAAAGGGTATTCTGATTAGCGTGTAGAATTATGGTTGATTGGCGTATATTAAACTAACTTAAAATTCACAGATCCGTTTCCTTCAACAAACGGGCCAGATAATTGAATAAAAAGGGCTGTTAAAATGAAAAATGATGTAAACAAGGATGTAATAAATAGGCTTGTATATTTATTTACAGGAGAATTTTTTGCAGTAGTTGTTTTTACCTTTCTATATTTTTATTATTTTTCTTCAAAACATAGCTATTCATTGATATATGCACTATTTATCTTGAATTTCATTCTATTACAGGGTAGTTTTTATTGGTTTATAAGGTGGAGAAGGCTGAAAAATAACAGAGCTGTTTTACCCAATCTATATAAATCTCTTATCATTTTTAAAAAAGTCAACTTTATATTAATATGCGTAATGCCTTTAATGCTAATTATGGATTTAGTTCTACTGAGACAAAGACCCATTACCTTTTTGCTTACTGTATCTGTTTACATCTTTTCTATCATAGAATATATTAATTACTTTCATATACAATTGACCAATTATAAAAACGGAAGAGGAAAAAAGTCTTCTATAGCTAAGGAACTTGATAAAACAAAACGTGAAAAATAGAAGTGTTGACCCAACATACCTTACTATTTTCCGATTACCCGAATTAAATACTTGATTTCGTGAAAAAGCAGATAAAAAAATCTGTTCTTTTTTTGTTTTTAAAGAGAGTTTAGAAATGTATGTTAAAATAGGATTCAAAATTCAATTCAAAATACTTTTTATTACCCAAACGGGTCATATTGTTGAGTAATGAACGAGGGGAAGAAAAAATGATAGTAAGAGGAATAGAAGTTTCAGATGTAGAAAAACTTTCCCACTTAATACAGCAAGTAGAAGCAAGTTCAGAATATATGCTTTGGGAGGCTGGGGAAAGGGAAGTTGAAAACGAACGTCAAAAAAAGATGATAAAGAGTATGAAGGACAGTAATAATTCAACTATTTTTGTAGCTGAAAGCGAAAATAATGAGATAGTGGGATACCTATTCGCTATCGGTGGCAATGCGAAAAGAAACAGGCACTCTTCCTATATTGTTGTTGGTATATCGGAAAACTTTCGAGGACAAGGTGTAGGAACAAAGCTATTTATAGAATTGGAAAAATGGGCTACTCAACACGATATTCACCGTTTGGAATTAACAGTAGTTATTCGCAACCAAGCTGGTCTATCATTATATAAAAAAATGGGTTTTGAAGTCGAGGGAACAAAAAGACATTCTCTATTTATTAATGATGAGTTTGTTGATGAATACTATATGTCGAAGTTAATCACCCCTGTTCCCTAAGTAATAAAACAGTTAACCATTAAAGCAATCGGGCGCAATTATGAAACAAAGATTTGCACTCTGTATTGTAGAATAGGGCCATTTAACGTAATAAATGCAGGAATCCATTCTGGATTCATTCATTGAGCTAGATTTGGAATATAAAGACAACGTTTGCCGCATTATCAATTTTAATCTTTTTCAGTATTGATTGTATGTTATCATAGGTTCAATGGAAATTATTCTATTGAAGCTGATTTTCTTGCATAAACATGTGTTAAAAAAATGGTATTAGATGATTTTTTCTACCAGTCTAATAGCATGTGGAAATTCAGAAGCAAATAATCATTTAACCTATGAAGATATAGTAGAGTTAACTATTGAAAAATTTGACCAGAGTTGCCTAAGTTAGGTGATTTAGAATATAAACCTTTTCAAAAAAAAGAATTGTAAGATATGGGTTTTCTACTCTACAACTTGGTGTTGATAACCTTATACTAAAACAGTAGATGGAATGAGAACTATTGCTTTAGATGATTATGCGGAAAAGAGAGGTTTTATATGAATAATTGGTTGTATGGGTTATATGCCTTGATTTTAGGTATCGTGTCTTTTTTTACAGGCGAAATTGTAACTTTCATAATGCTTGGTTTTATATTAATTGCTCTAATTAATATCAACACAACTCTAAAAAAGATTTATAAGAAGGATGATGAGAAGAAAGAGATTTGAGATAAATGCAGTCCACAGCTAGTTTTGACAATACGTGGAGTTTTAAGGGGGTGGAATAATGAATGATTTTTATACAATATTAAATTATGTAAATAAAATGATTTACGAGCCAAATGATTTAACTGTAAATTCGGTTCAAGAAGAAAAGC
>NZ_BORB01000066.1:0-11860 GCF_018332955.1 Lederbergia ruris | reverse complement strand
AATTAAAAAACTCCCTTCTATTAATATGAAAAAAACTTAGCACATTATAGCAGGGAAGTCTATTTTTAATCTGGAGGAATTTGAACAATTAGCAAGTGTTTTAGATGGAACAATGTGGAGCTTTACAGAATTATTAATTACACGTAAAATCCTTAAAGCAGCCGCTCCCCTTGCCCTATCAACAAGATATTGAGTGCGTATTCCATCTGTATAAATTACAATTGCGCCGGAAGTTGTTTTTAATCGTTCTACAGAAATGGGGTTAGTTTCTTGACCAGAAATAACGGTATCATAAGAATATTTAATGTAATTAAAGGTAAACTCTGTACCCTTAATCTCTATTTCCTGATTTTCATCATACACTTTAGTAATTTCATATTTTAAAGGTTGCTGAGTGAATGGGTCAGTTTCAACCATTCTCCATTCTTCAAAATTTAGAATATTGGTTAAGATCTCATCCATTGACATAAATGCATCATTTTCATCTATTGAGTTATCAATATACTTACTAAACAACGAATATCCCCCTATTCTGGACTATAATGAACCGTTAATTTTTTCACACTTTTAGCATATCTAAATTTATTACCATTGACCTTTGCAAGAATCTCTCCTTCCCTCCCTGTTTCTTCATAGATAGGATTTATAGTAATATCAAAATAAAATATACCAACTTCATTTGCACTATTCTGGGCAATGCTAGATAAACCAATTAAATACTTTTGCGAATCATTTTCACTTTGCTTCAAATCCGGAGAGCCTTTTGCCATAACGTCTATCCATTGTGGAAAAACAACTACTACGTTATTTTTGATTTTATTTAAATTACCGTTAACATTAATTCTTACCACAGTAGATCTTGGTTTATCATCTAAACGTATTTTATCTGATTTATCCTTTCTTTCAATAATAACCACTTGTACACTTGTCCTCTTTGAGAGGGCATACAATAGTAAAGCATTTAGAACAGCTGTATAAATCGCAACGCTTACAGTGACATGCCACTTACAGTCGGATAAATTAAAAAAGAGGGTACTAATTTGGAAAAGCTCCGCAATAAAATATGATATTCCAGCGAAGAAGGCAGTAGATAACGTTTTGAAAATATCAGATTGAAGTTTATCCCTCATTTAGATAATCCTCTATTATCTTTTGAATATAATAAGAAAAGGCCAATTGTTTGGCATCTCCAAAAAGAACACCGTTAGAATACACTTCACAAGTTTTATAGCTATTGTTAATTTTTTTAGCCAATATTATTTTATCTATAAAAATCGAACCTTCTTCTAAAGCCCATTCTAAATACTCGCTTAACTTATTAAAATGTAAGGGGTTCCTTTTTATACCTTCCACAAGAGAACTTACCTCTTTTTTAGTTTCCTCGTCAACACTAGGGTCATCGATAAAGATTGAAAGTAAAGTCCAACCATCTCTAAGCATATCTTCTGCTATTTCTAGCATAAGATAAGAATTAATAATTACCTGAGTATAACCACTTTTATAGCTTTCCTGCATGATTTGACTATAGGTACTTGTTCGTCCTAAGTCATCAAAAAGACAGAGGGATACAGCAAAGCCGTTTACTTCATTCTTTTTTAAAATTTTCCCATAATCAGCCATATTTATCTCCCCTAAAATAGTTCAATTCTACTAAAATAATATCAAAGATAAATTCATAAAGATACGAAATTGAATAATAAATATTTAAGTTGTGGCACCAGTCTATTTAAGAAGAAATCGAAAAGACGTGCTCAGTGAGTTGCCTGAACTAGAAATCATCCCGCAGTGGATGAATTTTGGAGAAGAAGAAGAAAAGTATTATCATCAAGCAGTCATGGAAGGTAAGTTAATGGCGATGCGACGAGCAGCATGGCGAGGTGGTTCACCAGAAAATTCACCTAAATTAGAAAAACTATTAGACATATGTGAAAAAGCAGCTGATAACGGGCATAAAGTATTGGTATTTTCCTTTTTTAAAGTGTCATTTATACAATTCAACAACATTTATATGGAAAGACATTCGAAGCCATTATAGGTGACGTACCCAATGCTAGAAGGCAAGAAATCATTGATGAATTCACAAGAGCCCAGCCAGGATCGGCATTAATCAGCCAAATTACCGCGGGGGGAGTTGGATTAAACATCCAAGCTGCAAACATCGTGATTCTATGTGAGCCGCAATGGAAGCTCTCTATAGAAGAACAAGCCATCAGCCGAGCATATCGGATGGGACAATCTAGAAACGTCATCGTATATCGGCTATTAACCGAAGAAAGCATCGATGTGACCATGCTAGAAGTATTAGGCGAGAAATCGAACCTATTCGACCTCTACGCCCGAGAATCCAACGTCGCTTCACTGGCATTAAAATCAGCATGAGGAAGCAGAGGAATCTGTTAAACAGAAGGTGTTGAAATTGGAGAAGGAATGTGTTCATATGAAATTAGAGGGGAATTTGTAGAAGGGAGTTTGCTTGTTTGCCTATGATGCGTTAAGTTTAAGAGGCAAAAAATCAGCATTGAGAGCCGATTTATCTCTCAATGCTTATCTTTTTAACATAAATTATTCTACAGTAACTTTTTAATGAAAGCTGATGACTATATACTATTTCTCTATTATCCAGCCTTAATGATGTATCCGCCGATTTAACCATTATCTAAGCCCCACTAATCTCCTCAGCATTCTGATTAATCTCATCAATAATCCCAAGAATTTCCCTTGCATCATCCATATTATCTTTAAACAAACCTACAATGCTTCCAACTGTTCGAAATGGTTCTTGTTGTAGCACCTTCTTATCAAGCGTACCGTTTTTCACAACGTAATCTACAATAAGTCTTACAAACCGAGTTTGGTTCAGATTTAGACGTTTTTCGGATAGGAATTCTGAGAAAGCGGTATTAGCTGCTTGTGGATCCAGCCCAACAATCTGTCGGACAAGTTTTGTAATTGGTGTTTCACCAAAATCCTTTTCATAGTCTTCTTTCGTGCCAAGCTCTTTCCATAGTATTTCTTCCAGTGTTTCTACATCTTGTTTGGTTAGTGGCTTATTATGATTTAGTTTATAAATGGCCATTTGGTCTTTATGTTCTTTTAGATAATGATGAACCTTCTTTTTATAACTTTGCAAATCATTTACATGGAACATCGGGCCATTTTCTTTTACTTCAATCACCTGATCTTGGAAGTTTGTATAGTAAACTTTTTGTGTTTCTTTTTCAATGAATTTAATCAAATCCCTTAATGCCGTGCGGACTGAATCTAGTTCAAATATGTCCGCATTATCCCAGAATTCTTCCGTTAGCACTTTGTCAATTACCGGTTTTTGTTCTAGTACTTGTGGAATTGTGCCTAACTTTGATAATGCTTCCGCCGTTTGAACAACACTACGAATTGGTTTTGTTGCATTATTCGATTGGAGTTTTGCTAATTCAATTGTGTACATGACCAAATCGAAACGTTTAGCAAATTCATCATCGTCGAAAGGAACAATAATTGGTGAGATATGATCCTTTATTTCATTCGTATCTAGAACAGAAAGTACCTTCCAATTATCCCGATTCTTATATTTTTCTACATACTGTAGATGTTGCCTAACACGGAAGTTTTCATTATCTAACGCTAAAATATCCCTCGTTACTTCATTTACTAGTTCATTGCGATGGTGAATGTATTCTTCCTCCTGATAATCCGTTCCTTGTAATTCACGGATAATATCAACTTTAAAATTAAATAATTTCTCCGTTAGACTCTTTCCAACTTTCCTATCCATCCCTTTAGGATTTTCACGGAAAAACTCAAAGTTTCCGCAGTAGTCAAAGATAAGGAAATGCGTTTTGTCTTCTCCTATTCCAAACAAATCTGGACATAGTCTCGTTCCGCGCCCAATCATCTGCCAGAATTTAGATTTTGAACGAACTTTCTTAAAGAATACAAGATTTACAACTTCCGGAATATCTACCCCTGTATCTAGCATGTCTACAGAAATAGCAATTTGAGGTAGCCTACTTTCTTCAGAGAAATCATTAATAAGTGTTTGGTAGTAGTTCACACTGTAATCAATGACTCTAGCAAAATTACCTTCATACTCAGGAAAGAGCGTATCAAATCGATGAGATATTCTTTCAGCATGGGCGTGATTCTTGGCAAAGATTATTGTCTTACCGATTTTGTCGCCACCCTCTACTTTGATCCCTTTTTCCATCAAATCTATTAAGACCTTATCAATCGTATTATCATTAAATAACCATTCATTTAATGCGGAACTATCAATATCTCTTAGGTCCTCGTCTTCATCAAAGGTGTCCTCATATAATTCTTTTTCTTCTTCTGATAAATCATCATAGTGAATACCTTCTTCTAGGAATTTCATCCTTGTTTCTATTGTTCGATAGTCGACCAAGTATTCATCTTCAACTGCTTGATCTAACTCATAGGCATAAGTTGGAACACCATTCTCTAGATCAAATATTTCATAGGTATTTTTATCAATTTCATCTTTTGGCGTAGCAGTTAGACCAAGTAAAATACCATCAAAATAATCAAAAATACTTCGGTATTTTTTATAAATACTACGGTGAGACTCATCAATAATAATGAGATCAAAATGACCAACCGTAAATAGTTTTTTACCATCTTTTCTTTTCGCTTCATCAATGGCATTCATCATCGTCGGATATGTAGAAAATACCATTCTGCTTTCTTCTGGGTTGTCTTTGTTATCTAGAAGATTACATAGTGTCAAACTTGGAAGCAAGTTATTAAAGTTTCGATATGCTTGATAGAGTAATGTTTTTCGGTCAGCTAGAAATAAGACATTTTTCACCCAGTTGTGGCGAGCCAAAACATCCACTAAGGATATTGCCGTTCTTGTTTTCCCGCTACCTGTTGCCATAACTAGCAACGCTTTTCTTTGGTTACGGGTTAAAGCATCACATACGGAAAGAATAGCTTCTTTTTGATAATATCGATTACTAATATCATCATTAATTTGAATATCTGTTAATGGTCGCTTCATCGTTCGGCGATTCATCAACAGACTCAAGTCATCCTTATCATAAAACCCAGATACTTTACGAGGTGGATATGGTTCATGCCAAATATGTGTTTCAAAACCATTCGTATAAAATATGATTGGTCTCGTACCTGTCATATTTTCTAGACAATCGGCATATAGTTTCGCTTGCTGTCTTCCAACTTTCGGATCTTTTGATGTTCTTTTTGCCTCTACTACTGCAAGTGGCTTACCATTATCCCCAAAAAGCACATAGTCCACGAAACCTTGTCCTGTATTGTTTGGCATTCCCTCTACAGGAAATTCTCGTTCAACATTTTTATTGAACTCCCAACCAGCTAATTTTAAGTCTAAATCGATATATTTAAGTCTCGTTTCAAACTCTTTAAGCTCGTCTACTTGGAAGTCATATTCTTTGGTATTTTCTACCCGTTTTTCCGTCACTTTTTTACGAAGTGACTCATTTTCCTTCATAATCTCTTCTAGCTTTTTATCTTTAGAGCTTAATCGTTCATAGAGGTCTTTTAATTCCTCTGGACGTACACGTTTTTCCTCACCAATTGGTAATTTTGTTTCATCAAACTCACCAGCTGTATATTCATCTGAATAACAATAATCAATCCAAGCAATAAATTGGAATAGATGATGAAGGGAAAGAACCGCTTCATCACGTTTAATCGGTGAATTAGTATGTACAGCTACATTTCCTAACTTCACAATATACTTCATAAGTGGCAATAATTCTTCATCAATAATGCCTAGGAAGTTGCGATTATGAATTAAACTTGAAAGATTATCTTGATAGGGAACTTTTACAGCACTATCAAAACTGTATACCCATTTAACAGCCAGTTCCAACGCACGGCGAGATTGGATTGCACTCACTGCTGGGCTGACAACTAACGCATTTTCTGCTTCTAAGCAAGCATTTGTAAAATCGCGGTATTGTTTTTTCTCTTTTAGAAAGTCGAAGTTTGACATGTATATCCCTCCTCGAACTAAATATTTAGACTTTTTCATCATCAAATAATTCACCTTTGAAGGCGCGTTGCAATAAGGAATTATTGTTTTCTTCTAGAGCATACAGCCCTTTTAATAATAGCTCTTTTTTTTCTAAGATTTTTAATACTATGTTTGCATATTTATCTTGTAAATCTTTTGGAGGTATATAAATTTTAATTCCCATTAATTCCTTTGCATTAATATTAGCCATACCAACAATATTCTTTGCCATAGAAAATAACAATGCTTTACCATATTTAGAATTTAAATATCCAGATATAAACTCACTATTAGCTTTTTCATTTGTAATTAACTTTACTAAATAACCTGCAAAAGCCACTGGTTCTTCTTCTCTAAATACTGCCGTTTTACCCACTAATTCCTTACTATTTGTTCTATTAAATAATAATTCACCCTTACGAACTAAGTACTTTTCTAACTCTTTATCATCTAAATCAACATATTTCATATCATTAAAATTCCAAGAACCATTGTAAGTAATATTGCCCATTCTCAATACTGGAAATTGACCCGTATTCTCGCTAGCCTTTTTACTGGTTCCATATTGAGTTTTTTCTGTAAGGTCTCCTATTGTTCCTATTGGCCAACTATTAGGATTTATATAAGGATCACCAAACAACTCCAAAAACACACTTTGCGTTAATTGATCTAATGCTTCGATTTGAGCTTTGCGTTTATCAATAAGACTTCTTGCTTTATCTAAGGTATCTGAAATCATTCTTTGCTTATCGAATGAAGGGATCGGTACTTCAAGATTTTCAAGAGCTTTTCTCGATATATGTGGAATAGTTGCACCCGTACAAGTATCCCTTAAATAATTATATTTCGATTGTAAATATTTCCCTATATATGGGATAAAAATTTCCTTATCTTCAGTTTCCAACACAGCTAAAGTGCTCCCAATAAAGCCCTCCAATCCATAAGAAATAGTGCCTGCATTTGCCCCATCCCATGCAATAATAATATTGTTCTTATTTGCGAATACATAATTATCGCTAACTTTGCAAAACTTCATATTACTATCATCTCTTAAATCTTCAATTTGGATATACCTTACTGTTTTTGACGTTTGTTCTTCTACCGGTTTTACCTTTTTACCTTTTCTAATTTTAAATAAATCTTTTATCTTTAATTTCTTCATAATATTAGCCCCTAATTATTCCCTTTAACTCTTTTATTCCAGAGACAATTTCATTCTCTAATTCTTCTATCCTGTTTAATATTACGTACGGAGCTTCATACTCCACTTCCTCATACTCTATTTCTTTATACTTATTATTTGATAAGTCATAATCATTTTCTCTTAACTCATCAACAGGTACTAAAAACGATCGTTCCGTTCGTTTCCGCTCTTTCTCTACTTCCATATTATTAAAACGCTCAATAATATCTGGTATATCATTTTCTTCAACAGGGTTTCGTTTATCATCCAAAGAAAATCCATCTGCTATCATATCGTAGAACCAAACGCTATCTGTTCCACCGGCTCCCGTTTTCGTGAAAATTAGCACTGCCGTTGAGACTCCAGCATATGGTTTAAACACTCCACTAGGCATAGAAATAACAGCTTCTAGTTTATGATTTTCAATAATCTCTTTACGGATTGTCTTATGTGCCTTTGAACTTCCAAATAAAACACCATCGGGTACAATAACCGCAGCACGCCCCCCCGGTTTTAATATACGAATAAATAATGATAAAAATAATAGTTCCGTTTTCTTGGTCTTTGCAATTTTTAATAAATCATTCGATACAGATTCATAATCTAACGAACCCTTAAATGGTGGGTTAGCTAAAACCAACGTATATTGCTCTTTATCCTTATTAATTTCTGCAAGTGAATCACGATAATCAATATTCGGATTGTCAACCCCATGAAGCACCATATTCATGGCTCCAATTCGAAGCATGGTCCTGTCCATGTCATTTCCATAAAACATTGTGTTATGATAATGCTCTTTTAACCCCTGAACTAGAAACATATCACTATGATGGTTACGTAAATATTCACTTGCGGCGACTAAGAATCCTGCTGAACCCATAGCGGGATCGATAATTATATCTTCTGGAGTTGGTTTCATTAGCTCAACTATCATTTTAATAATGTGTCTTGGTGTTCGGAATTGTCCATTAGTACCGGAAGTCGCTATTTTAGACAAGAGATACTCATATAAATCCCCCTGTGCATCGCGATCTTCTGTTGGTAGATTATCAATACCATCTACGACTTTAGCTAACATATTTGGTGTTGGGATGAGGAATGTTGCATCTCCCATATACTTAGAATAAGCCGATTCTTCTTTACCATGTAAATTCTTTATAAATGGAAATACTTCATTTGAAACAACGTCATACATTTCTTCAGATGATCCAAGTTGTTTGAAGCGATTCCAGCGTAAACGTTGTTTATCTTTAGGAAAAATTCCTTCAAACTCAATTCCAAGAATCTCTGCTTCCTGTTCCTTTGTTGTTTCTGTTTCATCTAATCCCTTTATAAAAAGCAAGTATGTAAATTGTTCAATTACAGTTAATGGGTTTGTAATCCCACCTGTCCAGAACGTTTCCCAAATTTTATCTACTTTATTTCTAATTTCACCTGTAATCATTTAATATCCTCCTATTGCACTATTACTTTCATTATACAGTTTTAGGCAATTTTAATAAACGATCAATGATAGTTAGTTGATTCTTTATTCGTATCAGTAATTTTAATATCTAAAGATAAATACAAAAAGGAAGATTAAAGCAATCTAGATCAGCTCATAAAGCTCGATTGACAGCATCCCATTAATAGTGAAACTTTAATTTTTCTAATCCGTACGTAAGGTACGGAGATTAATATAAATTATGAAGGTAGGTGTCAAATGTGGCGAAAGAAGTTATTTTCATCCTAGTTATAGTATCTATGGCTATATGGATTACAGTGTCTCGAGAGGTTGTAAAACCTTCAAAAGAGATAAACTGGCGAAAAATGATAACCTTACTGTCTGCAGGATCCTTATCTGCATTAGTTATAACCATTACGCTTTTTCAAAGCCTGCCGTTTTAATTCCTTTAATTGGTGATTACTTCAATAAATGGCGATGATTTTTAGTAACTGGCAGTATAATCATTTTATGGTAATTTCCCGCTATACATGAACTATAGAATCCATTTTGATGAATATGTTTTACAAAATGGATTTTTATTTGCCCTAAAATGAGTTTTTGCAAATATTTTCGATCAAATTTTTTTCAAAGCTACACCAACAGTAAAAGAGGAGGCTGGGACATCACAACGATCCAAAGACGATAATTCATTGCCTTAGCAGAGGAAATATACGTAGACTTCTGCGGGAAGTAAGATTTCGTCAAACCCCCCTCAATTCGGAATAGAGGATCAAAGGCTAAATACCCGCCGTCCTTTAAAACAGATTGTATCGTTAATTGAATCACTCTCCTTTTATGGACATTTAACAGGTTATGAGAATCTGCAGATTTTGCAACGACTGAGAAATGTTCCAAATAACATAGATAAGGTACTTCGTATCGTGCGACTAGAAGATCATAAAAAATAAAAAGACAGAACAGTACTCGCTAGGGATGAAACAGAGACCAGGAATCGCAATAACTCTTCTTTCATTTTCAGAGATTTTGATTCTTGTTGAGCTAATTAACAATCTCAATTCCACAGGTATTGGAAATTAGGAAATTTATTAAATCACTTCTTACACATTACGCGATAAAAGGATAAAATGTGGATAATTGTAGGTAGCTCAATAAATGAGTAATATTTAATTTCTTTAAAATTGATAATGGAGCAAAACTGATAAGGTTAATAGATGAAATCAGTTTTGTGATACTATGATGTAAACGATTACTAAGGGGGATAAATAAATATGCTTAAAATTGAAGAATATATTTCCATGCGAAAAAGAAAAGAGAAAATAAATGAATTCGATTTTACCAAACACTCGGATAACATGGGTAAGATTATTCAGTTCGTCTCCGAATATTTCAATGACTACTTGAGTCCAGAAGATTATAATTATGAATTAATTAAGCTTCAACAGACAATTGAAAAATCGAAAAAAACGCTAATAAATCAATACCCAAATACACATGGTTTCATTGAAGAATATTATTTAAATAAGAAAAAAAGAATAGATACTTTTATAAAGAAAGTTTGTGATGCTCAAAAAGACATTGATATTTTCTATAAGGAAAATGAATTTTTAGAGATCGCAAAAGAAGTATCTCATAGATTGTCGGACAGCGAACTTTCTGGTGAAGACTTTTCCAAAGTAGTACTAGCAGTTAAAGATTATTGGAAATATAATATTTCAAAACCAAATCGTTCGGAAATGAAAGGATTAGATAACAATATTGTAAAATGGGTAACGGATTCTTATAGAGAATTTGGGGTTAACATAGCAAGTTATGCTTTTAATATTGCGTGGAAATGGTCGGATAAGTATGTAGAGCATAAATATTCTAGGCAATATGATGAACATTATTATATTAATAGTTATGATTATCGTTACCAAGACAACCCATTTGATATAGAAGAAGAGTACGAAAAACATCAAGATAAACCTTTTATGCAAGGGAAGAGAGATTATTTTGAGATGTTGGTAATGTATTCTTGGCTTTTTGATGTTCTAGAGGATACGTCTTATTGGCCAGAATACGAAAAATTATGTGTGAAGACTCGAAATGTGGATTTGAAAACACAACGTAGAGTTTTGGTACCAATAAGTAATGGAAGCCAAAAATATCCGGAAGAAATACAAAGTGGAATAGAGTATATAGAATCAAAAAATGGATTAATAAAAAAGAAACGAAAGGATCAATATATAATCTCTATTTTAAATAAAAAAACAACGGATAATATTTGGACAAATAATACTATAAAAGCTCAAGTAGTAAATAATATAAAAGAAACAGTTGAAAAATATGGGAAACCAAAACTAATTGAATTTAGATCTCCATTTAAATCTCCGGTTTTTGGTATGAAAGAATTAATAGATAAGTATTTAGAGATTGAAAGGGATTTAAAAACACTAGGGAAAATTTCCATTGCTATCAAAACCAATTCTATTCGAACAAGTAAAGAGCCATTGGTTCATAAAATGGATGATATCATTGAACTACATCATGCTATTGAAAATATGAAATTAAAATTAAAAATAATCATTGACTTAGTAGACACAAATAATCGTAATGTACTTAAAAGAGAAATGGATGATTTAATTAATTCTCTTGCCTCGAGACCTAATAGTTTTATAGGATTTCATATAAATAGGATTGATGAATGGGGAAATATATATGGTTCTACTAACCGTGGTTATAAAATTGACCAAAATTCCTATCCGTCATTTTCAGCTTTTATGTTGGGACTCTCAACAATTTTACAAGGTACCACACCCAAACTATTAATTCCGGGAAAAGTTAAATCAGATGAAGATTTGGAAAAGCTCGTTGATACTTTATATAAATGTGGATGTGAGTTTGAAAGTGGTGTAAAACATGACTGATAATATTCGGAAGTATAGCCTTGACAATATAGATAATGAAAAAGAATTTACTCAGTGGATAAGGTCGCTAAAAACAATTAAGTCTACAAATTTACACGCTTTAATTCTTGAATACGATCAAGTAGAAAAAAAGAGAGAACAAAATAAGAAATATAGCTATATTGAAGAGCTTCCGCCTAGTTTGTTTATGGCAAACTAAAAATGTAGGTTATGGCACTTCTTTTATGCATGGCCTATAGGGCTATGCATAAAAGAAAAAGCCACTTGCTAACAACTCAATAATTAACTACACTTCCTGTTGGACCATT
>NZ_BORB01000065.1:0-13558 GCF_018332955.1 Lederbergia ruris | reverse complement strand
GCTCGTGCCACATGTTTGTCTTTAGCAATATCTACTCCTATTACAAGTGTAGACGGTGTGATTTGCGATATTTTGTGATTTTGATTATAATTCATTGGTGAGTCCTCCTTGGTATTTATTTAATTTCAGGGTCATGATCATGACACCCTGTACTATACCAAGAGGGCTCTTTTTTGTTCAATCCTCAAATTTCTTCATTACAGGAATGCTCCTTGTAATTTATCACATATAAATAACCTTCACCTTTTGATCCCCATTTTCCTGCTTATAATGTCATTAGTATGGTTGTCATTTTATTTTATTTATATTAAAGTGGAACCGTCCGGACGGTGGTTTATATTACAATCAATTATTTATGCTGGCCCCACCATCTAGAGAAGAAATACATACTACTTTACAAGATTTAAAACAATTTATAATGGGGGAAAAATAAATGGGATATATTTGGCTTGCTATTGCGGTGATCGCTGAAGTCACCGGCAGCTCTTTATTAAAACTAACGGATGGCTTTAAACGTTTGCTCCCAACGAGCGGTGTCATGGTTGGGTATGCTATTGCCTTCTATGCATTATCTCTTTCATTAAAGAACTTACCACTTGGAATTGCCTATGCCATTTGGGCAGGTGTTGGGACCGCATTAACCGTCCTTGTGGGAATAATCTTCTACAAAGAAACCATTCATTTTAAAAAAGCCATTGGCATTCTATTTATCATCGGTGGCGTCGTACTATTAAATAAAGGAGTATAGGAATATGAAAGGATATATTTTATTAAGTATTGCCATTGTTTCAGAAGTTCTTGCCACATTATGTTTAAAGCTGTCAGAGGGCTTTTCCAATATCATTCCCTCCATCGGGGTCGTGTTCGGCTATGGCCTAGCCTTCTATCTTTTGAGTCAATCCCTCGCCTATATGTCCCTCAGTTTGGCATATGCCGTATGGTCGGGGTCGGAACAGCCCTAACAGCTATTTTGGGCATTCTTGTCTTTTCAGACCCGCTTAGCTTCTGGGTCATCCTCGGAGTTGTTTGCATTATTTTAGGAGTCGTGTTGTTAAATACCTCTAAAGCTACATCCGAAGAGGAAGCTACATGATAAAAAGCTTCCTCTGTTCTAGGAATCATCCAATGTGAAATGATTCCTCTTGGATACTTTTGTTTTCAATATCTTGGGCACAACGAAGCATTTTGGAAGATTGACCGCCTACAGCCTAGTTTTTGTAGAGCATTTCGCATTATGGTTTCCACCTAAACCACCTTCCATGTCCGTCTGTTTGTGCGATGACTTTGTTATATTCCATCCCCTTTACGAATGAATCGAGATGAAGGTCGCTATCCCATATATTGTTATAAAGGTGAAAGACATCTCTTTTACTTCCAAACCGCTTCACATGCTCCAATAAAAGCCGTTTACGATCTACGGGGATTTGATTAGCCACATGCGTATGGAACACACATATCGCTGAATCATTTGGAATTTTCTCCATAATACGGGGCAGCAGTTCAATTCCATCCCCCTCTATTAAATGAAGTTCCTCCCTATTCCTGCTAACACATGCTGAAGCCTGCCTAAATAATGCTCTTCTCTCTGTATGCTCTGGCCAAATTAAAGCATTCAACCATAATGCATCCTCACTATTTGAAAGATCATTAATATGCAAATCAAGCCCATATCTGTACGTAACAGGTGGACTGACTTTAGGAAAAGTTGGCCTATTCTCCCCTATGATCTTGGATTGAATATGAACAGCTGATTTATCATCTCCATACATTTCACCCGTATTGTAAGAGTAGGAATATTTATCCCACAAAAGTTGAAAACCCGCACTTGTTCCGATCTCAATTAACGCTAATGGCTTTTTAGCTTTATGATAAATGTGCGAGAAACATGGATAGAGGTATCCACAACGTCTTACTTCATTGGTCTGAACCATTTTTTCTCGCAATATAGGGATTATCGACTCCCTATATGTTAAACAAAAATCTTTGAAATATGGAAAAGATTCTTTGAGTGCTTTGGGTTTATCCACTATACTCGGATAAAAACTACTAACAGTGTGTTCTTTTCCCTGTAGTAAAAGATAATGAACAGCACCGAAAAATAAGTTTGGAATGGGTTGCCCTTCCCGAGTATATGAACTTAGTTCAAGCATGTCATCATCGTCAGCGATTTTCATTGCCAGATATTCGTATAATTCACTCGAACCTGCACATTCCCGTTCAGCAAAGGTTTTGAATCGATTAGATAACTGTTTTTTCTCCATTTTCATCCCCATCCTTGGAAACTTTCAAACAATTACTAAATAGACTGAACGATTCTGTATGTCTCCTTTCCTTCAGTCAGTTTCTTCTATTTAATTTCCGGCGATTACAATCAAAATTTAAATGAGGGCCCCCCGATAAAATGGACCAATCCGATAGCCAGCTTTCGTATAGAAATACATGTTATCCTGCCCCCTGAATGACTAGACTATTTTCATCTAAAGATTTTGTTGGAGGAAGATTTCTAACTTCCATATTTAATAGCCAACATAGGGCAACAATTAAACCAATGATGCCCGAACAAGTAACGACGAGGACGCTTCCGATCCATGTACCAACACTTCCACCTAGCAAGGAGCCGACAGGAGCAGCCATAGCTGAAAGACTGGTAGCTGCAGTAAATATGCGACCTATTAAATGTTTGGAGGCTATTTTTTGTAGCATTGTAAAGACAAGCACATTTAGTGCACCGGCTGGAATCCAGGAAATCATATAGAGTAACAATGTAAGCCATGCTACTGGCATCCCGAAAGAAATAAAACATAATAATAAAAAATGTCATGTCATTACTGTAACTATAATAAAAACAACCTTTTTCATTCTTATTTCCACTACCTTCGTTTTTCCGCCCAAATCAACATTAAAAAGTGCTTCTCTTCATACATATACTACATGAATGGTAAAGTAAAGGGAATATTCAGTCTCTCTTTACAAACGTGCTCAAGAAGGATAAGTTATACTTAGTTCTGTATGATCTAGGGGGAGAATCCGTGAAAAAGAAACTGGGTTTATTCGTATCGATCATATTTTTTATTGGTTTTACAGCCAGCTGTAGCCAGAAGACGAATTATGCAACAGATGGACCATTTGTTGTCTTTACTTATTCGCCTGCTGGACCAGATGAATTTCGGAATATGTACTCACGTAACTATGCCCTTTATGAAAACGGCAAGCTTATTTTATATACAGAGCCCGAAAATAAATTAAAGATTGGTGATAATGCTCCCGTATCTGAAAGCCAACTCACGAGTGATGAAGTAGCAAAGGCAAAACAACTTATTGAGCAAAATAAATTTTGGAAGTTTAAAGAAGATGTGTCTACAGAATCTCAAGATGGGGTTTTTCTTTATCTGACCGTTAATTTAACGGATGAGTCCAAAACAGTTGGTGGCTTAAATCCAAGCGAGCCAAAATTTATCGAGATAACGGATTATATCTCTAATTTAGTAACTAAAGAAGAACGTAAAGCCTGGAATAAGGAAATCAAAGACCATATTTACAAGATGAATCCAGAATAGAGCCCCTTCATTGCTACGGTTAATCGCTTTGTAATACTTAAACCAAGGCCACACTTCCTAGAAATTGTGGATTCCTTACCATGAAGTATTGCTGCTTAGCAAAGTTCCTAAACTATGTATTTAATCTATATCCCCTAAAAAAGCAGGGGATTCTTTACCTGCGTCATAATAGATTCTGGATCTACGTTTTCGAGGATCTCTCGACTTTTCGTACATCCAACTCCAATATGGATCTACGTTTTTGAGGATCCTTCGGCTTTTCGTAGATCCAACTCCACTTTGGATACACGTTTTCGAGGATCTCTCGACTTTTCGTGCATCCAACCCCACTTTGGATACACGTTTTCGAGGATCTATCGGCTTTTCGTGCATCCAACTCCACTTTGGATCCGCGTTTTCGAGGATCCTTCGACTTTTCGTATATCCAACCCCACTTTGGATACACGTTTTCGAGGATCCTTCGGCTTTTCGTACATCCAACCCCACTTTGGATACACGTTTTCGAGGATCCCTCGACTTTTCGTACATCCAACCCCACCACTCCCCCTATCAAAGTATTCCTCCGTTGACGATATAGGAAAAGAGCGTTACCATAAAGTTGAATATTTCCTTTTAGTTGTGTTTTGGGTCAGGTAATCTTTGTTTTCAACAAAAAGCAAGATCTCCGCTTATTATTTTTGTAATACGATAAAAGTTCTAATTTTTTCAGCAAAATACAAAATCAGATTTCAGTCACCTTTCATTTTACAGAAAGTTAAATCTCCCCTTTGTTATTAGAGGCCCGCTACTAAGAATTAAAGTACAAGTTAAAGTTGGTGTATTCCATGAACCTTCTTAGATTACGTTTTTATATCGAGATTTTAGCAATATCGACAGGAATCGTACTTTTAATCTGCATACTTCCCATTCAGGTTTTATTCGAAGGAGAAATAAGAGTCCAAACAATTGTATGTGGTTCAATACTTTGGTTTACCATTATACGCCATAATGAAACATTTCATTTTCTTATAAACAAATGGTTCAAACGGTAAATTTTGCCAATGTTTGCTAGTCGCTATGCGTGTAACGGTATTTGCAGTAGATGGTTCTACTTATTATGTTTTTCTTTGCTCCCGTAATTTGAGCGGCCATTTCAGGATCAAAGACATGTGGTTATAGATTAGACTATCCCCCGGCCATATTACCGAGGGAATAAGGAGAAAATCAGATTATATACTCCAATTACGTCTAAAAACACAATAATGATGGCGATTGGCGCCACATATTTTATTAGTAAAAGCCATCCGGCAAATATTTTCTTACCGTAGCTGGAACCGGAACTTATTTCTTCCCATAATGTTTTTCTGTTGATTTTAAATCCAACAAAAATAGAAATGAGCAAAGCACCCAATGGCATTAAGATATTTGAAACAAGATAATCAGAGAGATCAAACATTGTTTTTCCAAATAGTGTAAAGTTACTCATGACTCCTGCAGATAATGCAGAAGGAATGCCAACGATAAAAATCAAAATCCCAGTTATCCATGTGATCTTCTGGCGTTTGCGCTGTTCCCCTTTTGTGACTGCTGCGACGATAATCTCTAGCATCGAGAATGCGGATGTTAGTGTAGCAAACAAAAATAACACTAAAAATAGAATCAAAAAGAGAGAGCCAAACGGAATTTTATCGAATACGGCTGGCAGAACAACAAACAATAATCCGGGACCTTCGGTAGGTTCAAATCCTAATGAAAATACGGCCGGGAAAATGGCGAGTCCTGCTAATAACGAGATTAAAACATTCATCATCACGATGGTAAAGGCAGATTTAGGAAGATCCTCTTGTTTAGATAAATACGAACTGTATGTCACCATAACAGATACCCCGACACTGATGGAAAAGAAAGATTGCCCAAGAGCAAATAAAATGGTTTTTGATGATAGATTGGAAAAGTCCGGATATAAAAAGAAGGAAAGTCCTTCACTAATATTATCCAATGTTAAGGAACGAATAATTAAAATAAGAAAAGCAATAAACAGGGCAGGCATCATAATCTTGCTTGCCCGTTCAATTCCTTTCTGCACCCCTCTTGCTACCACAACAATCGTAATAATGATAAAAATAAATTGCGCCATAATGGCATAGGAGGGATTGGCAATCAAGTTATTGAATACATCTCCATACATTTGCTCAGAAAGTCCAGCTAAATGACCAGCCATTGTCTCGTATAAGAAAATCAGGATCCATCCGCCAACAACGCTATAGAAAGATAAGAGGATGAAACATGTCACCATTCCAAGTACCCCTATGAGATGCCAACTAGACCCTGGAGCAAAAAATTTATAAGCCGATACGGCGTCTTTCTGTGATCCGCGCCCGATAATAAATTCTGCCAATAAGATCGGCATTCCAATGAAAATTGTAAAAATTAAAAAGATGAGAAAAAAAGCTCCCCCACCCGAAACACCCGTTATATACGGAAATTTCCAAATTGCGCCTAATCCTATGGCAGAACCAGCAGTAGCTAATATAAAGCCTAGTTTTGAAGTCCATTGTTCTTTCAATTGTGTCATTGATATACTCCTTATGTAAAAACGCCATGATAGTATGTGAATCATATATACTTCCAAAACATAATCAAGCATACATGGAAGTGCCTTAAAAGTAAAGAAGATCGTAATAGCATTAAAATGCTGCTTTTTTTAGATGCAAGGGTGTATAATGAATGATTTTTTCGATAGATGGACTCTCACACGATTGCTTTCCCATACTGGATATTTTATCTAGATTAGTGCCTGGGTATGCCCAAAGGTTGTTTCATCCTTTATTATCTCTCCAAAGTCTCTTAGTATTACAACTGTTAGGAGGGTAAAATAAGCGCTGGGCTCCACCGCTAGTATAAGCGGGGCTTAGCCAGGCCCCAAAAAGGATGTCTCGCATTTCCCCCTCCTAAATCAATCGCAAAAGTGCGTGTAGTTTCACTTCTACACCTTAGTCATCTATATTGACAAGAATTCTACCTCGATGATGACTCTTAAGAACGGAAGGCAACAGTTCTGGCAATGCCTCTAATGTAACTTCCTTGAAGATAAAATCATTCAGCCTATTGGGTTTTAAATCCGTTGATAAACGTTCCCATACATTTTTGCGTTCTTCCATCGGGCAATATACTGAATCAATTCCCAGTAACGAAACACCACGTAATATAAATGGAAACACGGTTGTTGGGACTTTTACTCCCGCTGTTAACCCACTCACAGCAACACTGCCGCGGTATTTTATTTGGCTCAAAAGCGAGGCTAGCGGTTCCCCACCTACCGGATCAATGGCTCCCGCCCATTTTTGTTTGCTAAGATTTTTTAACGTACCATTATAAACAGCTTCTCTATCGATCACTTCATCCGCACCTAACTGATGTAGATAGGCTTCTTCAGATAATTTTCCCGTGCTCGCTACAACATGATACCCTTTCTTTTTCAACAGAGCGATCGCAATACTACCTACGCCCCCCGTTGCACCTGTTACAAGAACGGAACCACGTTCTGGATTCAGCCCGTTCTCTTCTAGTCTTTGAATGGATAACGCAGCCGTAAAACCCGCTGTTCCTAATATCATACTTTCTCTTAAGGTTAAGCCTGCTGGGAGCGGCACGATCCATTCTGAAGGGACACTTGCATATTCACTATAGCCGCCAAAGTGGGAAACGCCTAATTCATAACTCGTTACGATAACGGCGTCCCCTTTTTTATAGCGTTCATCTTTTGACAAAACGACTTCTCCAGCTAAATCAATTCCTGGAATAAACGGATACTGATTCACTATTTTCCCATCGGGGTGAGCCGCAAGACCATCTTTATAGTTTATGCCGCTATATTTCACTTTAATTAAGACATCATCATCTGGTAAATCAGAAGGTTCCATTTCCTTGACCTCTAAATTTAAACCTTCATTTTCTTGCTCTATTACTAAAGCTTTGAATGTATTTTCCATCATACGACCTCCAACTTGCTTATATACTTTGTACGTATAGACATGGTAGTATTCGATCAAGAGAATTTCAACTAAAAATCTCTTAAGTAAGTAGAGGCTTTATTTTATTTATCCCTACTTCAAACGATGTCTCAATATAGCCAATGATCTGGTCAAATGTAAAAACATTAAGGTTTTCATTTAAACCTTCCTGATCATAATCCATATCGCCCAATACATAAGGGATGAAGTTTTCAACGTCCTTGGCTTTCACCTCTTCCAAATCTAAAATGGCAGGAAAATGACTAAACGTTTTTCTCAATTCATTGGTAAAACTATAGTGTTCTAATAATTTCCCATTTAATAAGCGGAAATCATTATGGTATAACGTGTATAATCCTTCAATAGCATCCATTCTGTTCCTTAACCAGGAAAGATAAAAGCCTCTGAGCCAAATGTCATCCGCAATTAAATGAGCATAATACCCGATTAAATAATCATTTTTATTTTCTAGATGTGAACGATACTTATGTAAAAATCCTTGTTCATCCACATGTCTTGAATAATCAAGGGCATCACCTATAAAAAAGTGGGAAGCGTTTTTTTCCTCGTGTGAAAAAACAGCGTCTGGAGCCACACTTCCAAGCAAAAAGGATGTTTTATCCTCTATCGATAAAGCTTCCGCTATTTTATGCCCGATAATTGAATGCATGATTCTTGAACCCATTCGTCCTCCTCCTATCATCATTCATTAAATTCTGACAATATAAGTGTAGCATAAGAGACTGCTTTTAGTGAGGATTTTACGGATGGTTCCGGGATAAAATTTACTAAAAACGAGTATTTTTCAACTTGGATGCTCTATTTTTCGTTACTTAAAACGGCTTGTAAGAAACACCTTCCCTTTACTATTATTTGCAGCTTCAATCGCCTTTTTTACGTCTAGCAAATCATACTGTGCATCAGCCTTCATTAAGCGTAATTGTTGATTTTCTACGAGATTTATTAAACGATTAAAAGTTCTGTGCCATTGAGCTACCGAAACCTTATGATTCCAATGACGTAAATGAAACATATTCGCATTCACTTTTGCTTTGTTGACAATATCTGCCCAATTGACTTGGATCCCGGATAAAAGACCAATGGTGAGAAATTGTCCATTAGGGCGTACACAGAAGGCCAAATCATTCCCGTCCGCACCCCCGATCGAATCAATCGCAGCGTTTGCCCCTACGCCATTGGTTAAATCCATGATGGTTTCATAGAGTGGTATTTGCGAAGTATCGATCACACGAGAAGCCCCTAGTTCAAGTAAATCGTTTGTGTATGTATCATTCCTCGTCACCGCAATCAGGCGAAATCCGAGAACCTTCGCTAATTGGGCAAAAATATGCCCAATCGCAGAACCACCAGCATTCATTACTAAATAATCATTCGCTTTTAGTTTTAAAACTTCCTTACAAATCACCCATGCTGTAACTGGATTAATATACAATTGGGCCGCCGTAACATCATCGATAGAATCTGGGATGGGGACAGCAAATTGGACTGATGTTTTCACAAATTCTTGCCATGTCCCTTCACCACGCAGAGGCAAAACTCGTTGACCGATCAGACTTTTAGAAACGAAAGGACCGACCTTTTCGACAATTCCCACACCTTCATACCCAGGAATCGTCGGTAGCGAAATTCGATGAGCATAGGCCCCGCTGATCGGGATCAAATCAGAAGGATTAATGGGTCGTGTCAACATACGTACAAGGACTTCATGCTCTTTTAGAGGTTCAATGCTTTTATCTTCAATCATTAATACATCTTCTGGGCTACCAAATTCGTAGAATCTAATACATTTTGCATTCAAGACGATAAATCTCCTTCATCCATTATCTTCCTTTTCCGTTAACATCAAATACTTCATCGGTGTTTTTTACATAATTACACATATAATAACATTTGACCGCAAATCATTTTTACACTACATATTTTGCGTTTAACTACAAACCATAGTTTATATAAACCTTAAAATACAAGGGGGTATTTTAGTCAAATGAAACACCTGTGGATGTTGGTATGTCTATTTCTATGCTTCAGTCCTGTTTCTTTAACCGGTCAAATGCCGGTAAATCACATTTTTATGCTAGGTAATGCACAAGCTTTTTCAAACGCAAATCCTCCATCTGATTTATCGAAACTGAAAAATAAATATAAAAGCACCTTTTTAATGAGGGGACCGGAGTCAAAACGGGAAGTCGCCTTGACCTTTGATGATGCCCCAGATGAAACTTTCACACCGATCATATTAGATATTTTAAAACAAAAAGACGTTAAAGCCACCTTTTTTCTTGTAGGATATCGTATTGAAAAATATCCCGAAGTGGTAAAACGGATTGTGCAGGAAGGGCATGCAATCGGGAATCATTCATATAACCACCCAGATTATTTAACCCTCAGTCATACAGATTTTCAAAATCAGATAGGCAGAACGGATGAATTAATCGAATCATATACCGGCTTCAGGCCATCCATTGTTAGACCGCCATACGGAAATATCAATGAAAAACAGCTGGAATGGCTTGCTTCACAGAAAAGAGTAGTCGTGAACTGGAATGTGGACTCTTTAGACTGGAAGGGGTTGGATGCAGAACAGGTAACAAACAATATTCTTGTAAATGTGACACCGGGATCGATCATTTTGCAACATTCTGGCACCGGTGACGGCGGGGATTTATCAGGGACAATTCATGCGTTGCCAACTATCATTGATGAGCTAAGAAAAGATGATTTTAAATTGGTCACAGTTCAGGAAATGCTAGGAGTTCCCGCCAAGCAATGATGAATATGTTTTTGGGAAATACAAAAAACTCTACTAGCTATACCGTGCAAATCAAGCGAAGATAGCGCTCTTATATAAACTTTTTTAAAAACTCCATAAGGGCAGCGTTAAATTCCAGAGGGTTATCCTGATTGGAACAATGACTTGCATTTGGGATTTCAACCAAATGGCAATAGGGTTCATTTGCTGCCCATGAGGAAGCAATTTTTTTAATATTACCTGTTTGATCGCTTTCCCCATAAACCAGTAGAATCGGTTTATTTATTTTATATCCTTCTTCATAATGTAAGCATGCAGCCGTTTCTAAAAATATTTTTATAAAATCCTTTTTGCCGATTTTATGGAATGACTTTTCTAAATAAATTTGTACTTCCGAGTTTAAAGCACTTGCTTTTACACTTGCACGAACTAAGTAGTCCCATGGGTATAAACGTATTAAAAAGGGGGTTAATTTTAGCGTTAATTTCTCAAAGCCAGTTAATTTCATTGTATTACAAGTACAGTCAACCAACACCAATTTTTCGACCTTATGTGGATAATAAAATACCAATTCCTGGGCGATGTTGCCACCCATTGATTGCCCTATAAATGTGGCTTTATCAATACTTTCTATATTCAGTATTTCAAGTAAATCTTCCATTAGCACTGTAATACTAAACTTGTTTCCCATTGGTCGCGATAAACCATGACCTCTTGCATCCCAAAGCAAAACATTAAAATCTTTACTTACTGTTTGTAATTGTTCAGCAAACATATTATGATCAGCGCCAGCCCCATGTAAGAACACTAGCCATGGGCTACTCTGATTTTTGGAAATCCAATAGTGAATCTTGCATTCATCCGTCCTCAAAACTTTTTCATATAATAATTCATCCATAGAAACACCTCGATTGTCATTTACGCAGAACATATGAAGCGCCATTTGCCTCTTACCTTCAATCGGCTCTGAAACTTTCCTTGATTCTTTCAGGTATCATTACAACCTCTGGATTTAGATCGACAGGTCTAAATGTAGGGTCTATGCATTCCTCCCAAAACTCTAAATGCTTTTTATCAACCCAATGATCAGATTCTTCAACGTCTTGACCAGCATCTCCTTGGATCGAATACCAATATAAATATTCCTGTCCATCGAGAATTTCTCTAAAAATTGTTTCTACATACATTTTTTCATCTTCTAATGTGAGAAGAACCTCTTTCATATGATCATTTAAAATTTCATCCATTCGTCTACTAACTTAGATTTCCCATCTTTTACTTTGAATCTTGTTAATTCAATATTCATGATTTAACCACCTTGTTTTTCCTCATTAGATCAAGTTTGAGAACCATTATTCAAACAGCAAGATGTTAGGATCTTGATGATAACAGTGAACGAGCATGGCATGTAATTGGCCCCGATGGTGATAAATATGGGCTAAGATCTCTAACAGCCACTCATATCGCGTGTACGTCACCCCCCAATAGGAGGTCGTTTCCATTTTAAGTTCTTCCTCAGATAAATTCAGATACTCATTTTTTAATGCTTTAAAATTTGTACGTAACCCTTCCTTAATGGAGGCCAATGCTTTATAGGAAACGTCGGAATAAAATTCTTCCATTTCTTCCTTTGTTGCTGCCTTTGCTATACGCCTATCTGCTTCACAGATTACGGCTAAATGTTCTAATAGTTCTCCGATCGAATGTTTTTCGGGTGTAGGTCTTCCGTTAATGTTCCGATGATTTTAATGATGGTTTCCACTGCTATCTCAATTTGATGCAGTGCAGCTGTACATTTCATATGCTCCTCCTTAACAAAAACTCCAACGACTAATGAGAGCCGCATTCTAGAGTTAATAATTTCCCCACTTTATAGCCAATATGTCGTACAATCCTTACTACGGTGCATAAAACCATACTCAATGAGATATCTTCTGATGGTTACATAATCGCTATATATTGATTTTAATATCTCATTTACCTCCTTTTCTGTGTAAATTTTATTCCGTTCAAAGCGACTTATAATATTTTGCAATACAATTACCTTTCGTTTTTCCATACTTGGAAATATATCAAGTGGCCCCTCGATCCCTTGCTTAAAATAGGTTGATAGCACCTGTTTCTTCTCTGCCTCTGTAATTGCGTAACGATCATCCACCATTTTTGCCTCCTTGTGAAAGTGAATTAATTGGTGCTCCTTGTTTTGTTTCGAATGTTTATGCACTATATTCATTATTGTGCTGCATTTTTTAAAATTTGTTCGATTTCTCGGAATCCAAGTCTTTGTGCATGCTCCAATGGCGTAATTCCATCGCCATCACCAATTTGTATATCTGCCCCATGGTCCACTAACAATTGCACGATTTCTTGATGATTCTTTCCTCCATCACCTAAAATGACCGCTTCCATTAATGCAGTCCATTGTAAATCATTGATATGATTTACATCGACATCAGAATTTGTCAGTAGTTCTTTCACAACCTTTACATGCCCACGTTCTGCTGCTGGGATTAGGGCCGTTCCTCCAAATCTGTTTGTCAATGTCGGATCAGCCCCTGCCTCAATCGCTAATTTGACAATATCAAGATATCCTGATGCTCCAGCATATAAAAACACATTATTTAACTGGTTATCGCGAATATTAATATCCGCTCCTTTATCGATTAGCGCTTCTACTACCTCTACCTGGTTACCATAAGTCGCTGCCACAACCGCCGTTCTTCCTTGTTCATCAGTCCCATCAATATCTACACCTTTTTCAAGAAGGCGCAAAACCTCTTCTACATCGCCTTTTTCTGCCGCTAAGATAAATTGATTTTGATTCATTGGTATATCCTCCTCTGTATTTGATTCTGCTTTTTCTGATAAGGGATCTGAATAATCTGAATCAGATTGGCATGCAACAAGTAAAATCATCACTATAACGATCCATATAGGAGTCGTTATTCGCATGTCTACCTCCTCCTTCCCTATATACCCGGGACAAATAATTAAACGAGTCTCACATTTATTTTCTCTTATGTAATTATGGTATCATGACGATAGTTATATGAAAAATATAAAAATAATAAGTTTTACTTAAGTTTTTCATATAAATAAGAAAAGAGGTGTTGTGAACCCTCCCCCACCAAATCAAAGATTTGGTGGGGGCTTCCCTTGACTTAAATACAGCTTACGTCACGCATGTTTAGTTGCCATTGGCACTAAGCGCCTGATGTAAGTTAATGAATGAAGCCAAA
>NZ_BORB01000064.1:0-13676 GCF_018332955.1 Lederbergia ruris | reverse complement strand
GTAGCGTAATACCTTAGTCTTGAAATATGGAGGTGAATTACACTGTTTACAACCGGGGACGTTTGCAAAAGAACTGGACTTACTGAACGCTCTATACGATACTATTCTAATTTGGATTTATTAAAAGTAAGGAAGAATGCTAACGGCCAGTTAGTTTTATCCAAATTAGACTTAGAAAAAATTGTACAAATACTCGCTGCGAAGATTACAGGTTATAAACTTAAAGATTTAAAAGACCGACAACCTTCATTAGGATTAATTAAAAATGACTTAATACAAATAATTGCTGACTTAGAAAATATATTATTTCATTTAGACCGAACTAACTCCGAGGAAAATCTTATGGAAAATATAAAGTTGCTCCAAAATTATAATGTTAAATATTTGCTAAAAAGGTGATTAAAATGGGTATGACTTATAAGGTAATCGATACAGTGGAACAATACGAAGAATTACTTGCGATTACGGATTTGGAAGAAAGAAAAAATTACTTTCGTTATACAATGATGGAGCCATTTAAGGAAATGTGGAATTTAATCAATGTTCCTATAAAAGCAAAACAAGAAAATGGTTATGATGTTATAATGGCTACAAAAATGCTTGGTTATGCAGATGTTTCCAACGGTAAACAAATCCAACAGGGGTTATCAATCCTAAAAGAAAATAACGCTTATACAGTAGTGGATAATACCATCAAAAACTGTATAGAAAACGCTAATAAGTCGGGTTTGAAAGTAAACGCTGATGAAATAAAGTTTGGATTGTATGTTGCAAATCCTGATAAATTGAAGCTACAGAAAGGATATACGGGGTTCGGAGGTATTCCCGGGTTTATTACTGTGAATATCTATCCAAATGAATATAATTTACCCAAACTTCCCGCAGTTATTGCTCATGAATTTCATCACAATATTCGTTTTTCTTATTTTGATTGGGACCATGGTAACGTAACAGTAGGAGATTATCTTGTTATAGAAGGTTTAGCCGAGTCATTTGCAAAAGAATTATACGGAACAGAACAATTAGGACCTTGGGTTACTAGCATGGATAAAGAAGAATTAGAGTATTCAACCGATGTTATTAGTGAAGCTCTTAATGTAAAAGGGTTTGCCGAAGTGAGCAGTTATATGTTTGGTGATGAAATTGCGGCACAAGAAGGGTATCAACCTGTTGGGCTTCCTTTCTGTGCCGGTTATGCAGTAGGATATAAGGCTGTTCAGTCCTATATGAAAAAGTATAATAAGACAATTTATGAAGCAACTTTGGCTTCCACTGATGAAATAATTAATGGATGTGACTTGTTTTCTAAGTAACCCTCATAGTTCTGCAAAAGGGCGCGATTTTGGGACAAAAAGGATACACATACTAGATATGTGCTATCCTCTTTTATTTGTTTTTTTGGTATCCGGATTGTCGTCTGGACTTAATTTTGTATGTTAAAATGGTGAAGTCAAAAATGCAAAGAAAATAGATAAAAAGCAAGCACCCTTTGTTTAACTAGAAATATCTTCATGGATATTTTAGATAAAGTTACAGCAACCAGTGTGCTTACATAAAGACGTTCCTCTCTAAAAACAGTACATACCTTTTATCCATTTTGATCAAAAACTATCCCTTCTAAACGAGTTATATCATCCATTAGGCTTTCCTGTTCATAATTTAATAATCTAATAAGTTTTATTAACTCTGGAAATGCGTCATCTTCTGTATAATATTTATCCGAAACCAAGTTATACGTAACATTAATCAATATCTCTTCCATTTCTGCAAAGTATAATTTACGACTTAATTTGTCTATTAATAAATCCTTTGCCGCTTTTTCTGTGGTCATTCAAATCACTCCTCCAGATTATAGAATAAATTTGTACCTATATAGGTACACTGTTGATGTAATTATACTGTACGCTTTAAGGTACAGTCAATACATGGGGAGAGATTAAACATTGAAAAAGGTGCATTTACAACTCAATCAATTACTACATCGTCATAACTTATCCATTACTCAATTACACATTAAAACAGGTATTCGTCGTGCAACGATTAGCGAGTTGGCAAGTGGTAAACGTCAGCGAATCCAATTAGAACACATAGATAAAATTGTGAACGCGCTAGATATACGCGATATGAATGAATTATTTCGTATTGAAGAAGAATGATTTTTCACAAAAAGTAAAGCAGAACTCAGTCCGGGATAAGTCGTATGGTTAACGATTTAGAAAAAGAATGGGGGATTTTCCTTTTTGAGGACGTGCTGGTATCTGTTTAACCTCGTATGGCTTAAAGTTACTGCCCCAATTAAAGCGAATCTGTAATGAGCATGGAATCTTAATGGCACAAATTAGTCTGGTATGATTCGTATTGGGATATTTTCCAGCGTTGCAACCCACTGGCTCGCTAACATGATTAGGATTTTTAAGAAGTAGCCAATATAAAAATCTTTGTAACTAATACTTTGGTTTAGTGGGAATAAGAATACAACTTAATTTGAAGTGGGAACGCCTATTTAACAGCATTTGTCCTAAGCTAAAATGGACAAAATAAGAAAAAAAGATATAGTTCCCTACCAAGAATAAATTTTGGTAGGGAATTTTGTTTTTTCATTGAATTCTGGTAGGGGATATATTCTATGAATAACTTGTTTATATTTTGGAGTATAAGGGTTGGAACACAACTGTAATAAAACAAGAATATGATGGTATTACTGGTGATATTATAATAAATGCAGCCGTTGAGTATTGCGGACATAATGAGCCACTAGTGCGGCGTTTTGAACCACCGTTTGCGGATAATAGAGCCAGTGAATGCAAAGGTGAGAGCCGGTATATATTGCTATTGATATAGCAACAATCCCACCACCCTTGACCTTGTTTGTGTCCGTGGTAGTGGTTTTAATGGCGAATGGCGAAAAAACAGCCTTTAGGGCTCCATCCGCGTCAATAGCGTACCACGAACAATCACTTCTAAGTTCCGCTGGCGGGGCCCCATCACTAAGAAGTGGCACGGCGGTCAAGGGCAAGCAGCTAAAGCTGTGGTTAAGATAGTGTTATATTCTAGTGTGAGTGGAACGTCTTTGTTATAACTGGATCTCCATTCCGCAATAGGTGGCTCTTTTTTCCGCATTGACTGGCTCAAAAGTACGCATAAGTGGCTCAATTCATCCGCAATATTCAGCCGTATAAAAATAGGTATTTACAACTTGACGTACATAATGACGTACGTTACTATTTAGTGTATAATCAATTATAAAAGAAAGGGGGAATTGTCATGTTGAGTTTCAACCCCACAAATGCAAGAAAAAACCTTTACCAATTGATTAAACAAGTTAATGAAGATAATACACCGATTGAAATAACTAGCGCAAAAAATGATGATGGCGCTGTTCTTGTCAGTAAAAAGGATTGGGACGCCATACAGGAAACACTTTATTTACAAAGTGCTGGGGTTCTTGATCGAATTAAACAATTTGAAAATGAAGAGACAGAGGATTTGGGTGATATTGATTGGGATACGCTATAAAAATAAAAAAGAACGCCAAAAAAGATTTACCCAAACTAAAAGGGGCAAATCTTCATAAAAAATTTGATAAACTAATTGAAGTGATAAAAGAAAATCCTTTTCAAAATCCTCCGCCATTTGAAAAATTAGTCGGTGTACCGTACTATTCCAGACGTTTGAACATTCAGCATAGGTTGGTTTATAGTGTTAATGAAGAAAAGAAAGAAGTAACGATTTTGTCGGTGTGGTCACATTACGAAAGAGGATTATAATAAAGAAGCACTAAAAAGAGCAGTTGTCATGAAAAGTCGTAGCAGCTGCTTCTTCTACGCCGACGCGAGCATCTACACAAAAATCTTGATGGATTAAAAGTGAATCACATTGAATGACCGCATCACTTTCTATACGGTTATTACGACATTCGGCTACACAGTTATTACACCTTGAATGTTTTTTACAACTCATTATAGTACCACCTCCCTAAATGAAGTTACTATTTTAAATGAGAAGCGGAGACAACTTGTAACGGCTGATATACAAGGGGAGGACCTATTTTAAATGATTCGGATGGAATTCTTGGCACCTAAGTTCAACGTATCATTGCATTCTGGCAAAAACCCCGAATTGGCTGTTATTCTCCTAGGAGTTTAGTAACTTTAAAGGCGATTTCACATGAAATTTCGTCGTTGGTTAAGGGGAAGGCTGGATTAGGTAAAAAGCTTGCACCCCAGTTATTGAGTTTGTCGAATTCTTTTGAGTCAGTCGGCAATGGGTTGCGATTGAATTCAATGCCGGACATGCCCGACATACCAATATTTATTTGATGCTTTTTCAGGATCTGACGGTTCTTATACCGGTATAGTAAGGGACATTCTACGAATCTGTTTTTTTATTCATTGTTTGCCGTATTATTGATTTTAATTTTTTCAGTATTGATTGTATGTTATCATAGGTTAAATGGAAATTATTCTATTGAAGCTGATTTTCTTGCATATGTGGAAATTCAGAAGCCATAGATTAAAAGATGATAAACTTGTGAATGTAAACGGTCATCCAGACATTGAGTTTGATTCTATAGAGGAAAAAGACCCGAATTATATAGAAGAAAAAGGAAAAATAATTAAGCAGTAATAATTAGATAAAATTAATAGGAGGTAATAATATGAGTAAAGAAGTGACTAATGAGCAGATTCTACAAGCTATTACAGAATTATCAAAAGAAGTAAGAGATGTAAGACAAGAGGTAAGAGATGTAAAACAAGAAGTAAAGAAAAATGCTGATAAAATCGACAAGTTAGATGCTAAGGTAACCGTATTATCAGAGGGATTACTAGACACGCAAGCAGAAGTAAAAATTCTTAAAAATGCAAAATGATAATTGTAATGAAAAGCAATGTCCTGAATTAAAGGGTATTCCGATTAGCGTGTGGAATTATGGTTGATTAGCGTATATTAAACTAACTTAAAAAGGTTAATTCAAGATTATTATAAAAATATTAAAAACAAGCTTCGTGTTGAAACCATCCCCTTAAACTGTTTGAAAGTGCTTCTCCTGATCACTCATCAATGACTCGCTAAACGTTTTTCAAAATCTGTCTTAAACGATAAAATAGCATCAATATTTACAGCAAAATCATGGTCACTGATATTAAAATTAGTTACAAACTCGCCGGATCTCTCACGAACCATAATTGTAGGGCGGATGTTGTCGCCAATAGCGTCCTGAGTTACGGAACTTCCATAGAAATACCAGTTAGTTTCAGTAGGTGCATTTGCGGCTGCATTCTTAGATAAGTCATTTTTTATTATGTCGTATAAGGTATCCATAAACTCTTCAGTAAGATTAATGTTTTTTCCATATTCACCATCAACTGATATATCAGCATATCCATACCAAATATTCCTGCTTGATCGCTTTCCGTCATTTGAAGTGAATGTTTCATCAAACAATGCTCTCATTTCCTTTACCCTCCGTTAAAATAAAATTTCATTCCTACCATTATACATAATTTGAAAGAAAGTACATAAATATGAAACGTTAATTAGAATACTCACGATTTTTTCTACTATTATTTTGTCTGTGAATATATTGTATTGGGAATTCTATCATATAACAAAGATATTGTTTTTCATTATTTGGGCATTTACCATTCCCATTCTCCACTGTTACCCTTTCCTAAAGAATCTTTGACACAAAGGGAATCTGCCTAATTATATAACCTAACAAGAAGCAAAGTGGTATCGTGATCAGAATCGTAGCTAGAAATATGAAGGATGGTGGAAAGTGGATGACCTTCAATCCAGCCATAACAATAGCGATAATCGGTATATGAATGATATAAATCACGAAGGAATGGGCTGACAAGAAGCTCCAACCTTTTCCTTGATGAAAAACTCTTTTGCGAAAGAATATGATTAATCCGAGAATGATGCCAACACAAAATAGAGCTTCCCAAAGAGAATAAACCAAAGATGTCCAGTTCCAGCCTCCAGAAAACTGTAATCCGTCTAATCCAAATATCAAGACTAAGGGAAGGAGAAGAATCGATGCTCCAATTGCAATTCCAAAACCCGCCCTACCCATAGAATCAGGAATATTTCGAAACCAATTGCGTTGGTAAGCGATGATGCCCAAAATGAATAGCCCGACATATTGTGGGAGATCATAGCCGCTTGCTGTAAAAAGTCCAACGAATGATTGAACCCCGGGAGATCCACCGGGTAAATCAAGAGCAGGGACCCACAGTCTTATGATGAAGTATCCTACCGCTAATATCATGACAAAGACTGTAAACATCCTATAGGTGGGTGGCGTACTCTGACGAATTACTGATAGCTTATTTTTACTCATAAACTTCGCCCAGACTGCGTATAAACAAACGAATACGAAAAGTAGCTCGACGTACCACATCGGGCCATAGGTTAAATGTGAAAAATAGGTTTGCCATGTAAATGGCTCCTGGTTAAGCATATAGACTTCAATTGATTGAACTTGGCTAAGAATGAGAACGTAGAAGATAAACGGGACTAGGAACCGGATGAATCTATCTTTGATAAATCGGGTCGCTCCATTACGTTCAAAAGATGATGGAACAAAATATCCGGAAATAAGAAAAAACGTCCCCATGAAAAAAGTCTGATTAAAAGCAAGGAATAGAAGGCCCATAACAACCCCAATAGACCCTTGTGATAATACCTCGTTATAGATGGAAAAATACACTAAATGATGTAGCACTACTAACATTGTAAGAGCTGCCCTTAGGTTATCAATAAAGTATAACCGACCTTCCCTTTGGAGAGACGAGCTCCCTATATGTCTTGAATTCATAATAATTCTTATGTTCCCCCTATTAATATTTAAAAATATATCTCAACGGAGCATCCGCCAAGCTGGACGGCTATGTATAATCCGTCCTATTTGCTCTATATTCTAATTTTCACTTTTAGTTGATCCGCCTATTTTCCAAGAGGCTAAACCTATGATCCCGCCAACTACAATAAATATAATGTCCATAACAATTTCAAATCCCTGAAACGCATCAATATAATTTACCAAAAACCAACTTTTTCCACCATTAGTCAAATGATTGATTAATCCGCCTACTCCCTGTATAACGAAAAGTAGACCAAGTCCACTGATAATTTCTTTCATGATGAACACCTCATTAATAATTTTTTAATTTAATATGCCTCTAATACCGATGTTGAAAAAAACCGCACCTACTACTCCTATCGCTACCAAGAGTGAGGAAATCGGTGCTTCATTTAATTTTGATCTAATTTTATTTAGAAATTGTTGCAGTCTCTCTTTAAACATAATATTAACCCCTAACAAAAGAAGAGAAGGAAGCACCATTACAAGATTGTAGCCAATTATAATAAAGATAGAAGAGGAAGGCTCAATTGTTAGGTGATTCATTAACAAAATTGAATAAAAGTAAGGCAACGCAGTTACAAATTCAATTAGAAAAACAATGATACCTAATATGATCATCCCTTTCATCGTTGTTTTTTGGGGCATAAATGAAATTAAACGTTTTTTTGTAGTATCATTTGGTTTACTGAAGCTAATTAGAACAATAGCTGCTCCAAAAAGGATATAAAACCAATTGATAAAGTCAAATTCAGATAATTTTCCAATTCCTTTCAATAGTGAATCTCCACCAAAGTATAGTAATAAGCCCATGATGAAGTAGCCAAACTGCGTAATAAACAAAAAAACAAGCAAGCGAGAAGATAATTGATTAGGCTGTGTCAATAATAAATAGGCAGTTACAGCAAGTACACCAGGACTTAATATATCAACTAATGCGCAAATAGAAATAATTAGCAAAGCTATTGATGTGTCTATTGATGAAGAAGGCATTAATGCTTCAATACTTTCGATCAAATATAGAGTCCCTCCTTTTTATATGTTATAATTTAAATAACACATCGTATTAAAAACATAATAACACACTGTGCTAAAAAGAGGAAGTGATTTTTCATGCCAAGGATTGTTAATCATGAAAAAAAGAGGAAGTCAATTGCTGAGGCCGCTTGGAGTATTATTAAGGAAGAGGGAATCGAAAAGGCATCTATAAGAAGAGTTGCTATTGAAGCAGGCATGTCTGCTGGAGCGTTAAGACATTATTTTTCAACTAAGGATGAAATGTTATTATTTATCATGGATTATTATCTGGAAGAAGGGAAAAAACGTTCTCAAAGTAAAAGTTGGTCAGACAATCCATTGCAGGCAGTCGCAGAAGTTTTATTGGAGCTTGTACCAATTGATGAAGAAAAGAAAATCGAAACGAGCGTTTGGTGGATCCTTGCACTTCAGTCACTTACAAGTGATACATTAAAAAAAAAAAAAGATGAAATGACTAACGGTATGTATGAATTAGCAAATTCAATGATCGAGATATTAGTCCTACAAGGGATTTTATCTGATTCAACTAATGTAAAATTAGAAAAAAGTAGGCTAGCGGCATTAATTGATGGATTGTCCATTCATGCTCTGTTAAGACCTGATGTCTACTCTCCAGAAAAGGTGAAGGAAGTAATCCGTTATCATTTAGAAACACTCTGCGATGAAAGTAAATTGAGTTAATTGATCATGTATCTGAAGTTATAGTCCATTTGTGTTATAACGAGATGCACTTCAAAGGGGCATTTTGTTGAACAGTTGCATGAAGTAGGCTTTAGTATATTACAGCTTTTCCTTCCATTACAGGCATAGCCGTCATATTTTTAGTAAAAATACAGTTCACGGATAAGCTTGTAACTAAGTTAAAAATAAATTATTTTAGAATGGCAGTAAATTAGATGAAAAATTCACATTTTTAATCATAGGTTTAAAAAATAGTTACTTTTCAATAAAAATCTGATAGGAAGTGTGAAAATATGTTGGATACTATATGTTTTTTCTGCAAAAATAAATTTACGATTAATCATTCTGATTCACAATATTATAAAATCAAAAAAGGAGAAAATAAATATTATATATGTAAAAGTTGCAATAATTCATTTCAACAAGAAGCGATTAATAAAACTGGAATAAGTCCGGATCAAATTGATGATTATGATAAGTTTTTCCGGTATAAATAAAACTCTCTTTAATATCGCGTAAATGTCAATTTTCTCATCATTCTTACAAAACTTCCTGTAGAATATTCTCAATGAGGGGATCGGAACGAAAGCGATTAATCGTGCGATAGCTTAGTACGTAACCCTGCACTAGCCACATCATGCGAACACTGTGGAGCAAGTGTTGGTGTTATGGGAGCAGTTGCGGATGCTGTCTTAGATGAAGGTATACAAGTTATTGGAATTATGCCTAGTTTTTTAGAGCAGAGAGAAATATCGCATAAAAGATTATCCAAGCTGATAGTTGTCGAATCTATGCATGAGAGAAAGGCTAAAATGGAAGAGCTTGTAGATGGCTTTGTCGCTTTGCCAGGTGGACCAGGAACATTAGAATGTCACTTTAGGAGATATATTGCACACCATTTAAACGCTATTTTGCATTAAGTAAATATAAAAGCCTAATTTCTCAACATTAAAATTGAGAAATTAGGCTCATAGAAGGACATTAAACCCTTTCGATCATGATGCATAATGTCCCAGGTTTTTCTAAACTTCATATTCCTCTTTGCTCTGGTTAAATAAACAAATAATAATTTACTCTAGAAGTTTTAGGTGACTGATTATTCACAAAGTAGCCTGTTTGTTGAACTAAGATCAATAATTAAGGCTGTGAGTTTATGATACCATCCAAACACAGAAATGTTGAATGGTTGTTTTAAGATTCCCTTTTTTTCGTGGACATTACCATTTTTCTCATCTAACTCGATAAGATGAGACTTGGTCGTTCCAAGAAGTAGTACCAGACATTCCCCAAGAAGTTAAATTGGTGGTAAAGTATTTGTTTGGATAACTTACAAGAGTTAAATAACGACCACCATAATAACGATTTTGATAGAGCCTAATCCAAGAACCAGGAGCTACAGATACAGCAGATATTCTGTTATCCCATGCAGTACTCAGAGAAGTGACCTGAGTTCCAGGATACGCAATTAATGATCTTCCATATCCATGACCCGAAGTATGTTCATATAAATAAGTTGGTCTTGCCATTATACCTATTGACTGACTAGATAATCGCTCTGTAACTTTTTGATGATATGCTTCATATTTTTCTGGAGTTGAGAAGCCATGTACCTTTTCTCCTTGATCAGTTGCTTCAACTACCATTCCAACAATTTTTTTATGTTTACCTGGTGCATATTTTATTCCATCTACTGTGTCAACTTTTAGATCCTGATCTGGATTCGATGTTAAACTAGCTGCATTTGTTCTACCTTCAAAACTAAAAACTAAAGAGAAAACTCCTATTAGGGCTATTAAAGCTAAAGACAGATTACGTATCATTTTTCTTTTCATCAAAGTTCCTCCTCTTAAATTAAAAGTCAATCTATTGTAGTGCAACTTTTTTCAAAACGGTTAAACTTTATTTTAAATCCACAACACGATATTCTTTAACTTTTTCCGCTTGAACCTCACCTTCCTTTTTGTAATAATATGACTTAATTTTCACCTCCTTAATAATTGACTGACTTTTCTGGTAAGATATAATATTTACATAGACCTGCACCTACTTGTCCCATGTTTTTAAAAGTGATTTCAACATATGAATGGCATGTTTCTGCTTTTTAAGATCCAACGGTTTCTGCCATCGAAGTTGCCCTTCTAATAAAAGCATCATTTGGAAAGCAATGTCTTCACATTGCATAAGAACCTCTTTGATTAGTTGTTCCTTCGATGTAAAGTGGTTTTGTATAACGTCATAGTAGCTACATTTGCTTCCTCAATAATTTTCTTTATTCCAACAGCATGAAAACCGTGATAGTTTCGAGCATTCATAAACACTCCTTATTAATAGGAAATCCTTTAATCTCTTTTAATGTATAAAAAAGAAACAGTGGTACCACTGGCTCTAGTCATGCTGTTTGAGAATAGCCATTACTTTTGTCATTTAATTTCTCACCAACTGATATAAAGACGTGAAGGTGTCATAAGTTATCAATATTCTTTAGGTGGAGACAGCCCCATGGATTCATTGACTGGAACAGGGGTAACATGGCACTCTATTTTATTGAGTATGATAAAAATTTTAAAAACTTCAATGAAGAAAATATAAAAATCATAGATATACTTAATGAAAATACAGAATTAGGTGAATGGAAATCCTTAGATTTTGCTAGTTTTGGCGTAAGTGGTTTAGAATTATTTGTCTATGGTGATAAGATGTCATTTCTGATTACCATTCTGGTAAGCTCAAAAAAAGACTGATATGGTCAGAAACTTCCTTAGAGTGGGTCAAAGTGATGATGTGATTAGCACCAGGTATACGCACAAAGTTAATATTGGGAATTTCCTTATATAATTGTGCGATTTTAAAGAGATCTTCTGAGTCCATCTCGCCTATGATAAAAAGTGTCTTCGTTTTAATTTCTCCCAATCTTTCCATCGCTGAATTGGAGGAAACAGTTTCGAATGTTTTCCAATCAAAAGTCTTTTGAATATTGTGTATCATCATTTCGCGCAATAAATCGTATGCTTTTCCGAAAGAAACACTCCAGGAAGGCTCGCTTAATGTTATATTAGTCATTTTCTCGACATCTGGTGCAGCTTTAGAAACTCGGCTCTCTAATTCCGCATGTTCGGAAGAAAATTTAAACCCCGACAGGCCTGGAGCGATCAATACAAGTTGAGACACCCTTTTTGGATAGGACAGAGTAAAATCAGTTGCAATTTGTCCACCTAGGGAATGTCCAACGAGGGCACCTTTCTTAATTTTAAGATGATCCAAGAGTTTTCTAAGATCCTCAACATAATCAATGGGTTCATTCGGAACAGGTGACTTCCCTGCACCCCGGACATCAAGAGTGATTACTTTGAACGACTTTGAAAGATGTGGTGTGATGAATTCCCAGTCACGTGAATCCATAGCTCCACTATGAAGTAGTATAACCGGCTTTCCGTTTCCTTTAATTTCGTAATGAAGATCCATCTATTTCATCTCCTTTCCCTGAAAAAAGTAGGCCTTGCTCATGACTATCTTCGTTTCATTTCTAAGATTCCTTCCCTTATCCCCAAGCTGTTTATAAAACCATTTAATAAACTTATTCGGTTATAAAGGAAGTTTAATGTACCTTACAAATGATTTAATTGCTCAAGAAGGTCCTATTTCACCACTTTTATAATGCCCATCCTCTTTAATGTTCCAATAAGTGATTTCAAGAATTTAAACATCCTCCTTATTTATTTAACACACTGTGATGAAATGATAATAACACAGTGTGTTAAATAAAAGCAAGAGGTGATTTGAGTGCCGAAAATAGTTGATCATGGTCACAAAAGAAAAATGATCGCTGAAACGGCTTGGAAAATTATTGAAACGGAAGGCATTGAAAAAAGCATCTATCCGAAGAATTGCATCTGAAGCTGGAATGTCTACCGGAGCACTAAGACATTATTTCTCAAACCAAGATGAATTATTATTATTTATTATGGAATATTTTCTTGCTCGTGGGAAAGAACGGTCGGAGAATAAATCATGATCAAAAAACCCTCTTATTGCGGTACAGGAAACGTTGTTAGAATTAGTTCCTGTGGATCGGGATAAACAAGCTGAAACTTGAGTTTGGCTAGTTTTCGCCATTCGCTCACTTACAAGTGTAGCTTTGAACACAAAAAGAGATGAACTAACTGAAGGAGAATATATTTTAATGGAGGCACTGCTTGAAATATTGATAAAAGTAGGCTATGTAAGTAAAGACATAAATATTGAAATAGAAAAATTAAGGCTTTCGGCCGTCATTGAAGGTTTATCCATACATGCTCTATTAAGACCGGAGATATTCACAATTGAAAAAACGGAACAAATTATTACTCACCATTTAAATGAACTTTGCAACCAATAATATATTAAGTTAAACACTTGTTTTTTAAATAAACCCTGTGGAATAACTCGGCAATGAAAAGAAGTAGGATCCCACCATAAAATCCGAAGAGCCATTTTAAATTAAAATGATTTTAAAAGTAAGAAATTAGTAAATGGCTAACTAAAGGGACTTCATCCGAATTCGGAGTTTATTAAAAATGCCACAACTCAATTTATAGACGAAATAGCATCTGAATTAAAAGGAGAGGAATTCATGACACCGGGAATGACATCAAGGAAAAATCTCGTCGGAATATTATACTTGAAAAGTAAATTAATAATTTCGGAGGTGTAGTTATGTCTAAACGCCAAACTGGTTGGACCGAAAAGAAAATAGACTGATATTATAAAGAAGGCCGTGGCAAGGAGAATTAGGCAATTATAAGCCTTGGCTGACGATCCAAGATGTGCTGTCCCTTTCCTTGACTTAATTATATCATGATTAATCAAAAAATTCAGTCTTTTTTTAATTTTTTTACCTGCTAGTATTAATCAAGCGGTGTAGACGCTTCGATGAGACATTTAACATGGTCAGATGAGCTTTTTTGTTAAATGATTTATCGAATCAATAGGTAGTGTCAAAAATTCTATGAAAACAAAAGCCTAAAGTAGCTCTAAGGTCTAAATGTGGTGGTAAGCTGCCGCAATCGCTCTTGACAAACACGCCAATGGTTTGAATTCAGGCTAACAAGGG
>NZ_BORB01000063.1:0-14522 GCF_018332955.1 Lederbergia ruris | reverse complement strand
AAACATGTTTTTACCAATAAGAAGAGTTTGTAAAGTACGAATCATTTGGTCTTGAAACTTGATAAATTCGAGTAAATAAGTTAATAATTGAGGGTACAACTTGTCACTTCCTATTCTGGGATGTTGGGTGTGTGGTAACCTCAATTATCTCCAGATTTTAGGGGGTGGCAAGTTTTTTGCATTTTAAGCCCTACAAATCAAGATTTTTATTAACTTTTTACTATATAAGTTTTGACAATACGTAAAAATAAGGGGGAGTTAGAAAATGGAAAAGCTACAGGTAGGGCAGCTTACTGTGATCATTGTTCCTCCAGCAACTAATTTCGCTCCTGTGGATGGACGACAATATATAATGGAACCGCCAATTGGTGCTAATCGCGTGTTAACAATTGGTGTTTCTTCTAATCAATGTTCAGATAAGAACAATAAATCATTCATCCTAGAATGGAAGCCTAAGTTAGGAGAATACGTTCTTACCGGAAAAATCAATTATTTTGAGGAAACTGGGTTAAATCGGGAGCATATGCGAAAATGGAAAGATAAAATTACGAAAATGCTCACACTAATCATTAAATCAGATTATTATTTATTTCAACATGTGCCATGGTTAATGGATGCGCCTATATTAATTGAATTATACAATCACCGTTCACAACTAATAAAAATAGAAAACTTTGGCACGCCACGAAAATATATGTTAAAGGAAAAAGCTGAACTTGATCTAAATTAGACCGGACAATTGAGGTTCCGGTTTTATTTTTGAGCAAAACTAAACTATCTAATATTTTTTCATTCTGTCTCATTAATAGTAGTATACTTTTGATATGAGATTTAGTTATTTAACAAAAACCAACTTCCGATAATATATATTATGTTCGGGGCGTTCTATTGAAATGGAGATCACTCCACCCTATGTTTATAATCGCTGCTTTTTACGTTACTAAGATCAATATATTTAACACTACTTTCGATAACATCGTTTATAAAAAGTTCATGATTTTTAGCAAACTTTTTAACATTTTCTAATAAATCTTTATTATAAGTTGTTTTATATTGAACCCTATCTTTAGGTCTAGTTTTTTTATCAAAAATAATCGTTCCTTCAGATAAAAGGTTTTCTAATCCATTTTCAATAAGATAATTTATATGGGTGTGATTTTCCAAAGCTATATGTTTTAATTGATCTAAAACTTTTTTGCTAATGTTTGTTCTGAATTTTACCCTAGATACATCAGTAGTATGAATTAATTCTCCGTTTACTAATTTCCACATTTAAAACACTCCTAACATATTATTTTATTTGTCTGGTAATTCATTGATTCGCTGCATCATATAATCCCTCTTATGGGGAATAAAATTATCAGTTGCGGCATTCCTATAAATAATTTTTGCAAGCTTTGGGAGAACGTATTTTCCTTTTACCCAGACGCGATATATTATATTTCCAGTATTAGTTGTTGTACTTGTAATGGTTGAGTGCAATGCCCATGAGTGAAAAACTGATAATAGCCCTTCTGCAAAACGGATACTCGCTGTTGTCACATTCATGACATATCCACTTTTTTGAACCCAACCATCCCCATCAATCACCCCTCTTATAAAAGAGGGTAAATATTGCTCGGGTACAACTGGAAAAGGCACATTTAAGGATTTTCTTGATTTTATTCCCAATACTTCAAGGTCTTTTTTTATTTCTTTGGAATTGATGATTAAGGTTGGAGTTGTCATAGTTTTACCAAAAGGAGCTAATATATAGTCTGCCCCCATATAATTTGCTACAACTTTAAGAATCTTTTCATCTTTTTGGGATAAAGATACGCTATGAGTCTGCTCGTTAATATGGCCATCAGTAATAAACAAACCTAAGACCCATGCCATTTCATGGGACCATACCTTAAAGAAATTTTCATTTATTTTATGGATCCTAGGACGCCCCGAAGATTGCTCCCGATTCATCTTTACTCCATGTTTATAGAGCACATTTCGAATTGCCCGATCAGAAAGTCCGATGATCGGTTGCATTTCTTTAAAAGGCATTCCACTCTTGTACATACTAATAATCATTTCATCCGTAATACCTGGATTTCTGGGCATCGTCTCAATCCCCTTCAGAAAGTATACATGCTTAGCCGGTAGTATGATTAAAATGTTCTATATATTATATTATAGAAACTAACGTTCGTTTTTGCAAGTGTATATAAAAACATTTACATATTTTAAAACGAGTCTATTATAACCCGAATATTTACGGCACAATACCTTCCCCTTTCACCTCCCATTTTTTAATGTCAATAGCTGTTTCATCATCTTCCATCATGAGTAATTCATCCTTCGAATAAAGCACAATGTTTGTTTATACACTTTTATTTTCCCCTTCTTTCATTTCAAATACTTCTATAAATTCAGTTTGCATTTAACTATTGAATGAAATAGGTCCTTTTTACAACGAACACCTCTTTACATAAAATTCCTACTGGGATATCACTTTGGTCAAGGTCCCTCATAAGGCGGGTTTAAGTAATGATCAGCGAAATCCTCTTTGTAAGGAGTATTAGACTTGAGAATTCTTACGGAAGCCTCTTTTGTATCATATGGTGTGACTTTTAATTCGATATCGGGGCCTAAAATAGCCCAACAAGCTCCATTAGCTCGACTCTGTAAGCCAACACTTCCAGGATTTATAATACGTTTATCATCAACAATGCGATCAAACTGGATGTGAGTATGACCACAAACAATAATATTTTGTGATACACTTTCAATCATCGGTCGAATTTCTTTTTCAGTAGTATTTATTCGAATTGCCTCTTCGTCGCTGCGAGGTGATCCATGTACGAATAAAACTTCACCTAAACCATCAATATTCAAAATCGTTTTTTCGGGTAAACGCTTTAGGAATCTTAATTGCTCTTCTGTTAATTGCTCCGAACACCATTGATTTAATTTAGCTGTGAAGTCATCTAATCCTTTTTCCTTCCCGTAACGGTAAGAAACTACACGATCAACGTTCCCCCTAATAAAAATAAAATCATTTTTATAATCCATTAAAAGATCCATAACTTGACGTGGTTCGGGCCCCCAAGCTAAATCGCCACCTACTATAACCTGGTCAACATTAGCCTTTTTAATCGCTTGTAAAACTGCTTCTAATGCCGAATAATTCGCATGAATATCGTAAATAGCAGCTACACGCATTTTAGCATGCCCCCTCCAAAGTGAAGTAATTTCCCTTTCATTCCGACTATACTATTTTACTATTGTACTAGGCACCATTTTAAAAACTCATTTTATTCATAGTAATCTCATTTTTTATACATTTGAATAATCATTTCGTCTGTAATACCTGGATTTCTCTGCATTGTTTTCGCCTATAGAATGACATATAAAAATGACTCTATATACCTATTATAGAAACGAATGTTTGCGATTACAAGTGAAAATTATCTAATTCTTTACTTTTTTATTATGCTGGATTTCATCCGCTCTATAGCTACTTGAATATTCTTACATAATGACAACAGTAGGAGCTTTCTCCCCACCAAACTACTTTAGTTCCAATTTTAATAGGATAAAAATAGGATGGCGGTCTTTTTCAAAAAAGCACTTTATCCTATGAATACACTTCCTCAGGCAATATCAATTATTAGCTACTAACAGATGATTGTACATTGATTTTCCGCGACACCTTGTCCTTTACTTTGCTTATATCGCCACGGTGTAACTGCACAAATTTAGACACAAAAAAAGCGACTTTTAGTGGAAAAGGTCCTTAAAGATCGCCTACAGTTCTAATTATTTTATTTTTAAAAAAGAGTATACTTTTCTCTGTTCTCCTGCTCATTCACCTTTTTTAGTTTGATTTCTATCTTTTTCTCTTATAGGGCGAATAACTTTACATGGATTTCCAGCAGCGATAAACGTTAGGCGGAATATCTTTTGTTACTACACTACCTGCACCAATAGGATTTTCTCCTATGGAAACCTCCCTGTAAAACAGAAACATTTCCACCCAGCTATACTTTATCGCCAATATGAATTGGTTTAGCATACACATTCGGGCCTTTACTGGCTGCCCGTCTCCCACTTAGAATTTTCTCTATTCTTGAAGTGGGAGTCTTACAACCAGTTACACTGTGATAAATCTGTAATCAAGTTCTTAGGTTAATAGGTCCACACTTTAGCTTGAAGTTCTTGTACTCCAAATTCCAGTGCATCGTCTAAGTCTTCCTTATAAATATCCAAATGTCCATTTGTAATAGCACTTCCCCGGTCTTCACACACATAAGTTTCATCTAACTTTGGGATATGTATTTTCGTGCCAAAAGGAAGAGATTGTGGGCAGGCAATTGTCCTTCCTTCCTCTACCACTTTACCAGATGCTGTTATACCGTAGGCAGGATCACCAGGTTCTTTTCCAGTTGATTCAGGTCCAGCCGTATAAGCTGTAACTGTAAAAGGAGTCCCTATTTCATCTGGTATTTTTATTGTTTGTCCTGGTTTAATATATGTAGGATCCGATATAGATGGATTTGCCGCAATGATAGCATTTACATCTACTTGATAGTTTTGTGCGATACGATATACATTATCTCCTGATTGTACTTCATAATGCTTCTCAGCAGCTGCTGCCCCCGCGAAGAGCACGAATCCGACCAAAGAAAGAATAATCGAAGAAATATACTTGATAATAACACCTCCCTCTCCAATGTATAGTTCCTGTCTACCCATTTTTTTAGCTTGTAAACTTGGATGAATATTTTTCAATTTAATTATCAGGAAAATGAAAAACTTGTATGATTCATAAAATCTATCCTCATTAATTTTATTAGTGGATATTCACTATCCAGAGTGTCAACAAAAAATAACCATATAATTATGGAACTGTGTAGCTACCAGATCCATTAGTAAATACAGGATCAATAAAAAAAGAGCAGTTGAAAGCCTGCTGATATCAGAAAATATGAAGGAATATTATAGAACGAATATTATAGAATGAATGTTCCTATGCGGTGCTGAAGTGGAATTTGCAAAAAAAGAGACATTGCAAGAAGCAGTGTCTCCTTTTTTGCGTCCATATTATCTGTGAAAATCGAAAATCGAAATCTATTCGGAAATCAAACTTATTGGACACGTAGCTCAAGCTTTTTACTAACAACTCATCACGAAAACCTAGTTTCCATAAAGTGAAACTTGGATAACTTAATGTTCAAACCAAGCAGATTAATTCAAGCTCCCCTTTTCGTAAATAAATGGAAGCATACCCCAAATGGATCCTTTACATATCCATAACCTTTTGTATAAAAATCGTCTGTGAATTCTTTTAATATACTTGAGCCTTTTTCGATCATTCTGTCATAGACGGCTTTTGTTTCTTCCACTGTATTAAAGGTGAGACAAATAGAAATATTATTCCCTTCTGTAATAGGAAGACCTTCTGTATCATCAGCCAGCATGATTTTAATGTCCCCAAATTGTAGTACGGATTGGTCGATTCGATTGTACTCATCTTCAGAAATACCTATCTTTGCTTGTTTTGGTCTGTCTTTCACTCTTTGCAAATATACTGTTGTTGCTTTAAAAACCTCTTCATAAAACAATCGTGCTTTTTCTGCGTCTGTCGTTATTAAAAAATAAGGCGATACTTCAAACTCCATTATAACTCCTCCTATCATTTTGCTATAATTAAAGTGTAAAATTAAATGGTGCCAGTTTACGGCACCTTAAGGAGAATTTTGTATGAAAAAATCAATGCGGTTATATCATATGATTCACTTTGTCAATACTAAGACCGTCTTCAACCTCTTTGATTTGATGGAGGAATTTAATATTTCAAGAAGAACGGCATTACGAGATATTCAAGAAATGGAAATGCTAGGTGTCCCCATATATAGTGAAACCGGAAAAAACGGCGGCTATCGAATCATCCGAGAAAGAAGTTTAACAAAAATCGCTTTAACGAATGAGGAAAGTAGCGCTTTGTTATTTGCCTTAACCAGCATTTCAAATATGAATTCTCTGCCCTTCAGCGCTACCTATGAAGATATTTTTCATAAAATATACACCAATTCTACTACTGAACAAAGGAATAGCATTGATTTCTTTAAAAATAAAGTGAAGTACCATCATATCCATGTAAATAAGAGCGACTTTGATGTAACTCCTTTTATTAAAGTTATGGCTAAAAAGAAATGGTTGCATATTATTTATGCTGACACAAAAATGAACGGGCTTTATTGTATCATCGGCTTTCTTTTTAAAAATGGCCTTTGGTATATGGTTATTGCAAATGAATCAATGAACTATACCAAGATTCTAAATGCAGAAAAAATTAATGAACTTAAAGAAATAACTGAACTGAAAGAAATACCGAAGATAACGATGGATAACTTTCAGAAGTATATGTTTCATACCAATAATAAAATCAAAATAGAAATTCACTGCCAAGAGAGAGGTCTCAATATGTTAAAAAATCATCTGTGGGATAGCATAACGACTTCTCCCATAGGCGATAATAAGTTTCTCTTTGAAACTTATGTAAATGAAAAGGATTTGAATTTTATCTCCTCTTTACTAAGTAGAATGGGTAAACATATTAAAGTAGTCTCCCCACCATCTCTAATACAGCAAGTAACCAATGAGTTAGAAGAAGTTTTGGCAATGTATCAGAATAGCTAGGACTTCTAATTTTAAATTTTGAGTGCTGTTGAGTGATAAAACTTTTATCGCTAAATACGAAGTGCCTTAATTACAAAAAGAGCAGCAGTCTGCTCTTGGAAAGTTTCTTATTTCCTTTTATCATACCAATCCATCGAATCCATCATTTCCACATTTCTTATTTGCTCAAGTGTGCAACTTGTAACTCGCCCATCCTTTAAGTATAAATGTATTTGATTTTCAACATAGCCGGCTATTTTACACTTTAAGTCTTTATAATAATTCCCATCTCTCATCACATTTGCCTGAATCAAAACCGGTGAATCTGTTATAAAAGCTTGATACAACACTTGGGCTATTTCTTCTTCTGTCATTTCTTTTTTCGTCTTAACCTCTAGTAGCTGGTTATTCACTTCCTCTTTTTTGAGTGCTTCTGAATGGTCGCTTAGCATCATCCCTAACCATTTAACAATTCCCCTATCTTTATATCCAAACTGTTCCGGTGTGATGCGTGTGATCGATATTTGCTCCATTTTCACTCCTCCTTTCCAGATCGATGACCACCAAGCAGTTTCGCACGATATATAGCCATTCCGCCTTCAAGTAAGCTGGAAGTGTGTAGCAGTGACGTGTACCCATGTTTTCTTTTCACAAAATCAATCGCCCTACCCAGCTCTTCATTTCCTATCGTTTCTTCTGCTGGTTCAAAGAAATCCAACTGCAATGATTGCTTTGGTTGCAGTTTTCCAAAGGTGATATTAACCACTCTTACCGGCACATTTTCTTGATAATATTTATGAAAAATCATCAGCATATACTTCTTTAATTTTTTTGACGAATCGGTTGCATCAATCTTCATCTGATGATTAAATCCGCTTTGCGCTATCGTTTTCGAATAGCCAATGGCCAATTTGACAACACCGGTCACTAGATGGTGCTTCCTTAGCCTTGCTACATTCTCATCTGTCATTTCTCGAATAACAATCTCAATGTCATGTTTCACTACATAATCTCTGTTTAGTATCTGGTTTTTGCTGAATGACGTACTGTTAGGTTTGTATGCATCCGATAGTGATGTTCGGTCAACCCCGTGAGCGTGAAAAAAGAGCTGTTCTCCAATCACGCCAAACCTTGCCTTTAATACATGAATATCATACTGAGACAAATCATAGATACTTCTAATACCTAGCCGATTAAGACTTGCTTCTGTTTTCTGTCCGATTCCCCAGAAATCATTTAATGGTGCTATTTTCCATACGGTACGTGGCACATCTTCATAACGCCACTCACCAATAAAACCATTTTGTTCGTCGTGTTTCGCCTGATGATCGAGCGCTAATTTTGCTAACAGCGGATTATCGCCTATTCCTACAGTCAGTACTAAGCCTAATTCTATCCATACAGCACGTTGGATTTTCTTTGCTATATCATGTGTGCTGCCGAAAAGTTTATGCGATTTAGTCACATCAATAAACGATTCATCAATAGAATAAACAAGTACATCATCTTCCGTTACATAACGCTTAAAAATACTTAATATTTCTAGGTTTTTTTCTACATACAATGCCATACGAGGTTCCACAATTTCTATATTTGCTCCGCGCGGGATCTCGTATATTCTTGTTCCTGTTTTAACTCCATACTCCTTCTTTACCAAAGGGGATGAGGCCAAAACCAAACCGCCTTGGTTATCCGGTTTAGATACAACCGCAATCCGAGATTTTAAAGGATGCTGATTGCGTGCGGCAGCTTCTACGCTTGCAAAAAAAGATTTGACATCTATGCACATAATATCTCGTCTTGGCTCATTAGAATAATCCATCATAATAATATTCTTCATCGTCTCACTCCTGATAAGAATATATGTTTGTATCTTTATTATAAGAACGTATATTCTGTTAGTCAAGATCAACACGATGAAATGTCGATGCCAATATATGGAAGAAGAAATGTAAGCGTCAAATAGACCTCACCTATTCTTTTACTAATCATCTAACTTCCATAAAATTTGATTATTTCATCTAACTTATGCTATATTCGATTATATAATCAAACTTCTCTATATTGGGATAAAGAAGGAGCTGTTTATTCATGACCAATGAAGTCTCTGTCTTCATCATGGATATAAGTAATTCGTCTAAAGGGAATAGCGGGAATGAATTAAGTGAATATCTGGAGCAATTAAAAAGTGATATTACTGAGTGGACACAAAATACAGCTGTGACAAAGGTTAGTCACCGCGCCGGCGATGAATTAGTGGTTATAACCAGCGGCTATGCAGGGGCATATACACTTGCCTTTTATATAAGCCGGATTTGGAAATTCACCAATCATAAACCTTATTTCGGATTATCATTCGGCGATATCCAAGAGGATGTAAGTGAAATAAACATAGAAACTTGGATTCACCCATTAATGAAACAAGCAAGGAACGCCAATGATTACCTGAAAAAACAACAAAACAGGATGCTGTTTCGCTTTGCATTACCTCATTTATCAGAGAAACAAGGTTTCACCGTTTTTAGCAAACAGTTCGAAATATTAATCAATACGATTTTAACCCTCAAGCAGGAACAAATAAACGGGCAAACTGAAATACAATCCCTCGTCTGTTCTTTATATGTCATGCTCGGCCAACAAAATAAAGTAAGCCAATATCTCGAAAGAACAACAGCTACGATATCCCATCATATGAAACAGGGTAAAACGCAAGTCATCTTACATGCTTTTTATGACATTGTAAAGGTGCTGGATTCATTAGGAGCGCAAAATAAGCACAATCTAACAGATAAGCTGCAAACAAACATTAAACAACATGTCAGGAATCATCTAACCGATTATTTTCCTAAAGAAAGGAAATTACCATGACTGTACTATTGCTACTTCTCGCGCATTTAATCGCTGACTTTTGGCTGCAATCAGACCAGATGGTGAAAAATAAAATAAAACATCTGAAAAAACACTTATTTCACCATCTACTAACAACGGGAATCGCACTTGCGATTATATGGGGGTATCAATATGAATTTCAACATATAATCTCCTACTTTATTCTGCCTTTAGCTTTTATTATGATCACACACCTTTTGATTGATTTATCGAAAATAAAATTAGTAGACTCCATTCCAAATAGTACAACGGATAATATGAAAAGGCTCGGATACTTTCTATTAGATCAAGTATTACATGTCATTATGATACTGATAACCTGTATTCTCTTCTTTTCTATGAAAGTGACAGAAATGACAGCGAGTTTGTTAGACTTATATGGGACAAGTAGTTTAAGTGTGGTCAACACAGTATTACTTCTGATCATCATTTACATTTTGGCGACAAGTGTCAGCGGCCATATTGTAAAATATATCATCGGTTCCTTGCCCTCCGAGCTTGCAAACTTTGAAGGCGAACTGACATTGAACAATCAGATCAAGGCTAGACAAGAAAAAAATCAACCAAGAACAGAAAGCAGTTTTACAGAGAAATATCATTATTTTACCTACTCCACCCCGCTTCGTTCGCGCGGAAAATTGATCGGCTATATAGAAAGATTGCTTGTTATTATATTAACGGTAATTGGCGCCTATCCATCTATTGCTTTTATTATCGCAGCCAAGTCAATTGCACGATTCAAACAGTTGGATGATCGCAACTGGGCGGAGTATTTCTTATTAGGTACACTGTCCTCTATTTTTCTGGGATTAGTGCTTGGACTTGTTGTACAGGGAATTATTATGTAAAAGTTGAGGCTGGGGCAAAGGTATTTTCACCAAAGAAAAAACCGAATTCCTAGGATGCATATCCCCCGCTTCGGAAATATACTTCGCTTTTCCGCGTGCAAGTGGCAGCCCAGCTTCGCTTTCCGGGATCTTGTCGAACTCTTGTTTCCCATAGGAATCTACGTGTATTTCCTCCACTGAGGTAATGCATTTTGGAGCTTAACGTTTTAATTATGTCCCAGCCTACTTATACAAAATAGTAATTAGAATAAAGTTTTGTTACGTATAGTACGCAAAAAAGCAGTAAACAACAATTGTCTACTGCTCTAATAAGCCTCATCACTGCGTTAAATCGTAGCTCAAATCTAAAAGGTGAAAAATTTCTTCATCTGAAACAGAACCATCCAATACGATGCTAATCCAGTGTTCTTTATTCATATGATAAGCGGGTAATATTGCATTCTCTTTTCTTAAGATGCTAGCTAATTCCGGGTCACATTTAACATTTAGTATGCCTGTCTCTCCCTCCCCTTCAATACCCAATTTATTTCTGTCCACATTCATAACTAACCCATACCATTTGTTATTTTTCTTATGTCTAAGCACAGCATAGTCGGATAATTTACCCCAAGGATAATCAGGATCTGTATCATATTTTCTTTTTGCATAATCTAAAATAGCTTCTCTGCTCAATGGCATCACCTTCTAATCAATTAAATCTAATTCAAATTTTAGGTGAATCATTTCAATTATTCTACGGATTACTCTTTTTTCAGCTCAAGGATTAGCCAATAATGGCTAATTACGCACATAAAGAATCAGCAGCGTTTTGTCTGGGTGCACAAAATAGGATTGTTACTCCCGTCTAATTTGTTCCAATATCTTTAATATCAAAAACGTGTATTGCATTTTGGTCGAACTGTATTGATAATCGATCATTATAAGGTTTTTTAGAGAAAAGTATTAATATGTTATTTTTGCAGTGTCCCTTTTTAAAAATATAGATGCCTCATATCATTTTCCATATTTTGTTCAAAAGGAAACCCCACTGATGAACGTTTTACTTTGTGTCTTCCCAAGCTTCAAATGAAAATGGAATATGAAGCATCTTAGCCGTTAACTCGTCGTAAGATACTAAATCTTTTTTTGAGAGCTCTTTTAAAGAGCGTTTCCCCATCGCTCTTAATGCCATTTTCATTTCTTCAATACTGGCTGTTAAGAATTTTTCTGCTGATTGCGTGCCTTCGTCGATCTTAAATTGATTCTTGAATTTCCCTTCATTCCAAACAACTTGTGTAGGCGGTTCAAAAGGTAAGGCCTTCAGAGATTGAGAATGTGCAACTGTAAATAAAATGGTTGAACCTATATAGACAGCATCCGCACCTAGTGCAAGTATTTTTAGAAAATGCCCTGGTACAAATAATCCTCCTGATACAATTAAACTAATTTGTTCCTTTCTTTTTCTTTTCTTCAGATGATTGGCTGCCCGGAACACCGCATGTAATGTCGGAATTCCAAAATCATCAGATAAAATTGGCGGGGCACCATGGGTTGCTGCTTGTCCCCCGTCAATTGCAATATAATCAACCCCAATGTAAATTAAATGATCAATATCTTCTTCAATTTTTCCACCTGCACCAATTTTTGCTCCAATTGGAACGCCCCCTGTTAAGTTTCGAAGCTCATCAACAAGTTCTTTCAAATCATCTAGTGTTTGATCTTCATAAAAATTATCATAAATGACAGCATCCTCATCTTCCTTTAATCCCATTATATTACGGGCACGACCTGTTAAATTTTCAGGTGAAATTTTTCCTCCCGTTCCCAATAAGGCACCCTGTCCTAATTTAACCTCAACCATATCAGCTCGTTTAATAAGATCCTCTTCCTTTGACCATTCTGTTTTAGAAAACTGTAAAATATACTTTCCAGCAGTATCTAATTCCTCCGGCAAGACTCCGCCTTCACCAGAGTTAATGGCCGTTCCTACATTTTTAGCGGCCCCTGCCAAAGAAAGTCTCACTTCCTCACTTAGTGCGACACCATAGGCCATGCCACTAATAATAAGCGGAATTTTTATTTTCATCGGCTTTTTTGCTTTTGGCCCAATGGTAACGGCAACATCTACTTCTTCCTCCCCATCTATGGGAAATGGAGACGTTTGAGCAGGGATAAATGTAATCGGATCTAAATTCGGCCACTTTTTTGAAGAACCAAGCGGACGATGGAGAACATCGCCTGTTTCTGCACGTAGACTATTTTCCAATATATTTTGAATCCCCATATGTCGTAGTCCCGGTAGTAACTCTATTATATTTTCTTGATAACTGTCGGTTAGAATGATTTTTCCCATTTGTTTAACCACTCGTTTCATGATCCAACGCCAGCCAATAAGTATGAATAAAATAAGGACAAATAATATGGATAACAGCACAAAAGACACATAATATAAAAAGTTCGGCATAATCACTTCTCCCATATGGTATAAATTAAGCGGTCATTTTCCCATTATTGCCCAAAGAGGAGAAATAGTTATCATTTAAATAGCCTACATTGTGGAAAAAGAGAAGGTATTAAACTGTTCTTTACGGAAAGACTACAAAAGATCTTTAAATTTTAGTTGATCACTTTTACTCTAAACTTAAAATTTCTCTAACTTTTGGAGTCATTTTCTTGTAAGAAGGAGGTCATTTAATGGACTTATTAATTGATAGCAATCATCGGCCTTTTCCATTACCTTCAAAAAAGTGGATTATGCGACAATCATGGAGAAATCTATTGTTTTTGCATTGGCCTGTTCCACTGGAAAAACTACGTCCACATATTCCTTCTTCATTACAAATTGACACCTTTCATGGATCCGCATGGTTAGGCCTCATTTTATTTGTGATAGAGGGAATTTATCCACTTGGAATATCAAAATTTTCCCTTACCCCTAAATTTCCAGAAATTAATGTAAGGACATATGTCAAATACAACGAAAAACCCGGTATCTATTTTATGTCTATTGATGTTGAGAACTGGGCGTCCTTAAAGATAGCTAAGAACTGGTATCATTTACCCTATCATTCGGCGAAAATTTCTTTTGGGAAGCAAGGTCAAACCTTTTATTGCCATAGCATTCGTAAAGAAAATGGTAATACTCCTGTATCATTTAAAGGCCAATATGGTCCTATATCAGAAGTTTATTATCCAAAGGAAGGGACGCTAGATCACTGGTTCACTGAGCGCTATTGTTTATATAGTTCGAATAACGGAGTCAACATTTATTGCGGTGAAATACACCACCGACCTTGGCCATTACAAAAAGCAGAGATAGAAGTAGATAAGAATACCCTTTTTACATCTTATCAATTTGATCTTTCTGAAATAAAACCACTCGCTCATTTCTCAACAGGAGTGGATTCGCTAATGTGGAATATAAAAAGAATACGGATTTAACGAGTTTCGTTTAAAGAAATTCATTTTTAGGAGGAGCCTGAGTTTAATGGTTAAGTTTAATAAGAAAATTGCATTTTCGCTCGCCACATTAATTTTGCCTTGGCTAACTGTTCCTTTTATGGGGAAAAGAAATTTTTTAAGGTTTTTGCCTGTTGCAAGTTTTATCAATTTATTTTTAAGCGTATTTAGCCTCATCTGTAACAAGAAGAAATGGTGGAAAACGAATAATCCTATATCTCCAGGGCCAATCGATTTTACATATATTTTAGGTCCTTATTTTGTCGCAACACTATGGATATTTAAATTAACATATGGGAATTTCCGCAAGTACTTAATCACAAATATGGTATTGGATTTAATTAACGCCTATCCTATGCCTTATATTGGAAACAAGTTTGGCATTGTCAAATTTAAAAAGATGACAAATACTGGTTGGTATATTATTAATGTATCCTTAGCCATTATAATCTATGGCTTTCAGGCACTTGTAGAAAAAGCGATTAGAAAAAGCAATTGATTTTAACAAATACTAAGTTTAAATCAAGTAAGAAGCAAAACGTTGGATCTACGTCAATATTTAGGACTGTTTATGGCAAACTAATAATGTAGGGATTGGCATTTAATTTATGTATGGCCCGTAGGGCATACATAAATTAAATACGCCACTTGCCAACTCCTCCAAATAACTTTAAACTCCTCGTTGGACCAACA
>NZ_BORB01000062.1:0-15503 GCF_018332955.1 Lederbergia ruris | reverse complement strand
AACTTTCGGTGCCTTCCTACGATAAGTCAACATCGATTCACCCTTCGGGTTCATCGTGTTTCCTTTATCTCGTCAGGCCCCTAAAAAGTTTGTACGTCGCTAAACGGGCGCTTGCGCTTTTGTTCTTTCCCATTGACGCCATTTCGCTAGTATGATACAGTATAAGAAACCAAAAAATCCTTTAGTTCAATAGAGTGATAACGAGATAAAGAAACAGGATGTGAGTTTATATGTTTTTGCCAGCAGGCAGCAGAGATGAAATGGGGGCTTCGATTGATCATCGCTTTCATGTTATGGAAGTATTCAGAAAAGTCATGACAATGAGAGGGTATACTCTCATTTCAACACCCGTTGTTGAGTATGCCTCTACTTTTACGAATCAGTATGTGGATATGAAATTGCAAGATATGATGAAATGGTTTAATCCGGAAGGTGAAATTGAGGTATTACGTCCTGATTGGACAACATCGATTGCGCGCGCCTTGTCAACCCAAGCAAAAAACCCACAAAAATGGGGATACATAGGTTCTGTTTTTAAACAATCGATCCCTGGGATAGAATCGCATCAAATTGGTGTGGAAATCCTTCATTACCCCCCATTAATGGGGGAGGGAGAAAGTTTATTAATGGCTAGCTCTTTATTGAAAGAGCTAAAGATGGGAGATTGTCTCATTGAATTAGGGCACACAGAAATTTTTGAAAGTTTAGTCAGGCCATTAACTTTGTCTCAAGTAGATGAAAAACGATTAAGGCAGGCGATGCATGATAAGAAAAAGGATGAAGTTTATCAAATTGCTCTAAACGGTAAAAACCAACAAAGTGCAATAGAATTAGCCTCCCTAGTTGATGCATTTGGCTCTTTAGATATTTTATCAGAATACGAAGAACGTTGGAAAGAGCGAACAGATTTGTTGGAGATATTAGCCCACTTGAAAAAGCTTGCGAGAATCGTAGAAGCTTCAGGCAGTCAGGAAATCTTAATTGACCTAGGGCGAGTGAAAAATCTTCCTTATTATTCGGGTACGATGTTTAGAGGGTTCTTAAAAGAAACGGGAGCGGATTGTTTCTCAGGAGGAAGGTATGACCGGCTATATGAACAATTCGGAGAACGAAATTCCGCTGTTGGCCTCGCTTTTGATGTCGATGTATTAGCAGAACATGTTGAAGAAACGAATGATTTCACTCATATTTGCGTCATTGCTTCCGAAGACACTTTCGTGTACGCAGAGCAATTGCGAACGAAATATAAGGACGCAATTGTGGATATTCAAACGGAACCATTGGCACATATTCAATATGATGTCATGTTAGAAATCGTTGAAAAAGATGGGAAGATTGAGGTGTTGGAAAGATGACGAAACCGATTGTCGCTTTAACAAAGGGGAGGGTAGAGAAGCAGTTTATCCATTTTCTTGATGACCGCGGATTTGATGTCGCCCCTTTACTTGATAAAGGCAGAAAGCTTCAGGTGGAAACGGAGCAATTTTTCGCCTTTTTTGCCAAAGGCATCGATGTTGCCACATATGTTGAACATGGGATCGCGGACCTTGGTATCGTGGGGGAGGATATTTTACTAGAGGTCCAGCCTGACGTTTTTGATTTACTTCCCCTTCCGTTTGGCCAATGCCGTTTTGCTGTTGCTGGAGAACCTGATTCAAATAAGCCATTAGGGAAGCAAAAAATTGCAACGAAATATCCAAATATTACAACAAACTATTTTCGAAAACAGGGTAAATCTGTTGATATTGTGAAATTGGAAGGTTCTGTTGAATTGGCTCCTCTTTTAGGTCTTGCTGATGATATTGTCGATATCGTGGAAACAGGTAATACATTAAAGGAAAACGGCTTGGTTGTAAAAGAAGAGATGTTCTCGATTTCTGCCCGTTGCATTGCCAATCGCAATTCATTGAAATTAAAAAAGGCGATTCTTTACCCTTTTATCGAGGCCTTTCGGCTTGAGGAGGTTGTCAAATGATTTCGGTTTATTCTCCAAAAGAATTTACAAAGCGATTTATTTCTAAAAAAACAAAAAAACAGCCGTTTGCGGAGTCGACAGTAAAAACCGTTCAATCGATTATTGAAAATGTACGTCAGAATGGCGATATCGCTTTACAGGGATATATGGAAAAATTTGATGGGGGAGCACCAAAAAATCTTGTTGTGACAAAGGAAGAACGAAAAGCAGCATGGGAAGAAGTTCCCACAGATGTTGTAGAAGCTCTACAGAAGGCCGCGAAAAATATCCGTTCTTTTCATTCCAAACAACTCCAACAATCGCGGATGATGGAAGTCACAGAGGAAGTGATTTCAGGACAGTTATTTCGCCCGATTGAGCGCGTCGGTATTTATGTTCCAGGTGGAAAGGCATGCTATCCATCCAGTGTTCTAATGAATGCTATACCAGCTGTGTTAGCGGGAGTATCTCAACTCGTTATGGTTACTCCAGCAAAAGCAGGTAAAATTGCGCCTATATTATCTGTTGCAGCAGATATAGCCGGGGTACAAACCATTTATAAAGTAGGCGGTGCCCAAGCGATTGCCGCATTGGCCTATGGGACAGAAAGTATCGAGCCCGTCGATAAAATTGTTGGGCCAGGAAATGAATATGTGGCTGCTGCGAAATCACTCGTGTTTGGCGATGTGGGCATTGATATGATTGCCGGTCCTTCAGAGGTCGCGGTCATTGCGGACGAAACCGCGCGCCCCAAATTTGTTGCGGCAGATTTAATTGCCCAAGCGGAGCATGACGAAAAAGCCCGTGCGTTTTTATTTACGACTTCAGAACAGCTTTTAAATGAGACAATAGTAGAATTGAAAAAACAATGTGCAAGTTTATCAAGGAGAGAGATTGCAGAAACCTCGTTAAAAAACGAAGGTGGAGCGATTTTAGTGGAATCGGTCGACGCAGCTTTTAATCTTGTGAATCAATTGGCGCCTGAGCATCTAGAAATTCAAATAGCCAACGCCCTCTCTTATTTAGGGAAGGTGAAAAATGCTGGTTCTGTATTTATTGGTCATCATACCCCAGAATCAGTTGGTGATTATTTTGCTGGACCGAATCACGTTTTGCCTACATCAGGGACAGCTAGATTTTCATCCGGATTGTCTGCAGACGACTTTATGAAAAAAACGACTTACGTCTATTACTCAGAACAAGCTTTACAACATGCTGCCCCGTATATTGAACGTATTGCAGAAAAAGAAGAACTTGCTGGCCACGGCCGTGCTGTTGCCATCCGTATGAATGATATTAGTGAATAAGCAGGAGTGAGAAAGATGAGAACAGCTTCTAATCAAAGAGAAACAAAGGAAACAAAAATTGCGCTGGAATGTCGTTTAGATGATCCAAGTCTCGTGGAGATTGAAACAGGTGTAGGTTTTTTTGACCATATGCTTGAAGCCTTTGCTCGACATGGGCGGATTGGATTAACCGTAAAAGTTGAAGGTGATTTACATATTGATAGTCACCATACTGTTGAAGATACAGGGATTGTGTTAGGGAAAGCTGTACGAGAAGCGTTAGGGGATAAGGTAGGGATAGTCCGCTATGGAACATCCTATGTTCCAATGGATGAAGCATTAGGTTTTGTTTCATTGGACATTAGTGGACGCCCGTATCTTCATTTCGAAGGCGATTTTACTACTCCATCTTTAGGGAATTTTGACACAGAATTAGTGAAGGAATTTTTCCGCGCCTTTGCCTTCAACGCAGGGATTACCCTACATGCGCGCATTCTGTATGGAGAAAATACCCATCATAAAATTGAGGCGCTTTTTAAAGCATTAGGTCGAGCATTAGCTGAAGCGGTACGGATTGATCCAAATATCAAAGGGGTTATTTCAACAAAGGGATTGCTTGAATAAGGGCCGACAGGATGTTGGTCAAAACGGTTAAAGACATGGGGACGTGGCGAACTTAGCCGTTTATCCTTCGTTCTACCTTATTATCCAAGTTTGTACGTCGCTAGACTATAAGGGGGCAAAAAAATGATTATTTTACCAGCAATGGATCTCATTAACGGACAATGTGTGAGACTTTATCAAGGAGATTTTAAACAAACAACGCAAGTAGGGAGTGCTCCAGAATCTCAGTTACATACTTTTATAGAGGATGGAGCGAAGATTATCCATATTGTCGACTTAGATGGGGCACGATCTGGGGAACCGGAACAACTCGATTTGATTTCAAAGCTAGCTAAGTCCAGCTCTGTTCCAATTCAAGTAGGCGGCGGAATTCGGACGCTAGAAACAATTAAAGCTTATATTGAAGCAGGAGTATCTAGGATTGTAATTGGAACGGCCGCACTTGAGGATGAGGCATTTCTAAAAGCAGCTCTAGAAGATTATCAAGAGCATATTGTGATCGGCATTGATGCACGCGATGAAAAAGTGGCGACAAGAGGTTGGGAAACAGAAACCGAGGTCGATTATATCGAGTTTGCTCAAAAAATGGAACAGTTAGGTGTAAGGAGGATTGTCTTTACAGATATTTCCAAGGATGGAACGATGCAAGGGCCGAACCTTGAACAATTGCGGAAAATCCATGAGGCTGTAAGCTGTGACATCGTTGCCTCAGGGGGAATTCGCAACCAAACCGATTTAGAGGCGATTGCTGAAATTGGCATCCAGGAAGCAATTGTTGGGAAAGCGATGTACGAAGGCACAATCAAATTAAGGGGTTGAACAAATATGTCAGCAAAGAAAATTATACCTTGTTTAGATTTCAAAGATGGGAAGGTCGTGAAAGGTGTCCACTTTGAAGGGCTTCGGGAAATGGGAGACCCTGTTGAATTGGCTGAAGCTTATTGCCGGGATGGCGCAGATGAGCTCGTATTTCTTGATATTTCGGCGACCACCGAAGAGCGTGATACTCTAGTTGATATGGTTAAAAAAGTAGCCGAAAAAGCGACAGTTCCATTTACCGTTGGTGGTGGAATCAAATCAATGGAAGATGTTGAGAGGATTCTGAGTGCTGGGGCTAACAAGGTAGGAATTAATTCTGCCGCCGTACAAAATCCTAATTTCATTGCAGAAGCTACGAAAAAATTTGGTTCAGACTCCATTGTGGCGGCGGTCGATGCTAAGCTTGCTTCAGATGGGACTTGGCATGTCATGACACATGGAGGACAAAAGGATACAGGTTTGGATGTGATCGGTTGGTCGAAAAAATTAGAACAACTTGGCGCTGGATCGATTTTACTAACAAGTGTGGACCGCGATGGTGTAAAAGATGGATATGATCTTGAACTAACGAAGGCGATTGTTGAGGCGGTTTCCATTCCTGTTATCGCTTCAGGAGGATGTGGGAATGCCGAACATATTGTCGAGGTATTTGAACAGACCAATGTAGCTGCTGCCTTAGCCGCATCCATTTTTCATGAAAACACGACGAGTATTCAGGCCGTAAAACAGCTTTGTCTTGACCAAGGAGTGAATATGAATGAAGCCTGATTTTTCTAAAGGTCTCATCCCGGCTGTTATCGTTGATGATCAAACCGATGATGTGCTTATGCTCGCATATATGGATGAAACAGCGTATGAACGGACGCTTGAAACGAAGGAAACATGGTTTTATTCCCGTTCACGTAAAGAATATTGGCATAAAGGAGCAACATCAGGGAATCGCCAACTGGTCAAATCCGTTCAGCTTGATTGTGATCAGGATACGCTCCTAATTCGAGTCGACCCCCTAGGACCTGCTTGCCATACAGGCGAGAAATCTTGCTTCTTTCATTCCATCGAGGGAGAACAGACGCGGTCCTCGGAACAAACAATCTATGCCCGTTTGATGAATGAAATTCAAGAGCGGAAAACGGAGCCTGTGGCCGGTTCTTATACAACTTACCTTTTCGAAAAAGGAACAGATAAGATCGCGAAAAAATTGATTGAAGAAGCGGGCGAAGTTATTATCGCCGCTAAAAATCAAGATAAGGATGAGATTGTTAATGAGTGTAGTGATCTACTCTATCATTGCCTAGTCATATTAGCGGACCAGGGAGTCCCCTTGGAAGAGGTAGAAGCCGAACTTGAAAAAAGATCGCATAAAAAAGGAAATGCGAAGAAAGAACGAACAGAAATAGAAAATTGGTGAAATCAAGCTCCCATTCATGAAGGGAGCTTGATTTTCTTATGAGTCACCCATTTACAAATTAAAACAACTAGGTCTAAAGATATGTGCATTTTCGTAAAAAGAAATAAAACTTTGGAACTAATGGTTACAAAAAAAGGTAATTATGCTATGATTTAGTAAAAAGGTCATGTGGGGGAAGAATGATGTTTATGGCAAAAAAGAGAGAACAACAACAAATGAATGCATTACTTGAGGAAATGGATCAATTAAAAAAGTCCTATGAAGTGAAAGAAGAACAAGACCGAGAATGGTTTTTGAACATAAAGAATGAGTTGCAAGCAGCCATTTCGCAGCATGAAAAAGTAAATTCTCAACATGGTCGATTGGAAGAGGTTATCTCGCGAATAGAGAATAGATTTAGCAATGTGTATGAGATTAGTGAACAATCAGCGCAAAAATCAAACCATCTTTACGAAAAAGGAATGTCTTTAAAAAACTTTTCAGTAAGGAAGGTAGAACGGTCTCAACAAAACGCTGAAAATGTAAAAAGTACAGCGCAGATCATTCAAGAATTAGGGAAAGAAATTGAATCCTCTGAAGAAAATATGAGTCATCTAAGTGAAAGATCTGTAGAAATTCAATCGATTGTCGGTGTGATTGAGGATATCGCCTCCCAAACCAATTTACTTGCTTTAAATGCCTCGATTGAAGCGGCAAGAGCAGGAGAATCTGGCAAGGGATTCGCGGTTGTGGCCCAAGAAGTCCGGAAATTAGCCGAAAGTACGGCCGACAGCACAGCCAATATTCAATCTTTGACAAATGCCCTGCAAGTAGAAATCGATAATGCTTTGCAGGCGACAAAAAAGAGTTCAGAACTGATTGAAAAAGGAATACTTATGAGTGAAAAAGCCGCACAAAATGTAGAAGAGATGATGGACATTATTAAAGAGAGCCAATTAGATATTGGGGCAATAGAGAAAATGATAGAGGAACAAAAGCAATTCGCAGATTCTGTTCGGAATGAGTTAGAAGAAGCGCAAACACTTTTTGTTCATGCGCATGAAACGATTATTGAACATATCGAAGATGCTAAAATCGTTGATGAACGCTTAGAAAATGGGATACAACAATTACAAAATTAAGAAAAGCTGCCAAAGTTGGCAGCTTTTCTTAATGTATTTTCCTAAATGTAGTATGATAAGAGGCATGAACTTGTGAATAAAAAGGAGTAATCGCCCCGATGAAAAAAACATTTTTATCGAATTTTAATCCCAATACACAAACGATCTGGAAACAATCTGGATTTACACATCCAACAGACGTACAAGAAGCTGTACTCAATGCGGTTTTGGATCGAGAAGATATAATCGCAAAATCTCCAACAGGAACTGGAAAAACGCTTGCCTATCTTTTACCACTGATCGAGAAGATTGATGAAGAAAACTCATCTATTCAAACGGTTATTTTAGCACCATCACGAGAATTAGTCATGCAAATTTACCAAGAAGCGCAGAAGTGGACGAATGGTACAAATATCAGAACGGCGTCCTTTGTCGGTGGGGCGAACATCAAGCGACAACTGGAAAAATTAAAAACACGCCCCCAGATTGTCGTCGGTTCACCTGGACGAATTTTAGAGTTAATCAAATTAAAAAAGCTAAAAATGCACGAGGTGCAATCGATTGTCCTTGATGAGGGGGATCAGCTTTTAAATGAGGAGCACTTGAATACAGTCCGGACGATTGTGAAGTCCACCATGAATGATCGGCAATTATTATTATTTTCAGCTACATCCATTAAAGAGCCAGATCAAATAAAAGCGATGACAGGGAGAGCACCCAAATTCATTACGGTTGAGCAAATACAATCACAAACGGTTGATCGCACAGACCATCTGTATTTATTATGCGAGCCACGGGACCGTGCTAAATTATTGCAAAAAATAGCCGCTATGAAAAAAGTGAAAGCTCTTGTGTTTGTCCGTGATCGGGGAAATATGAATGTGCTCTATGAAAAATTAAAATATGAAAAAGTCCCTGTCGGCCTGCTTCATAGTGATTTGAATAAAAGGGAAAGAGAACAAGCCTTAACCTCTTTGCGTAAAGGAGAAATCACTTTATTGTTGGCCACTGATATTGCGGCAAGGGGCCTTGATATAGAGGGACTTACTCATGTGATCCATTATGATTTTCCGATTGATTTGGATCAATACATTCATCGTTCTGGTAGAACCGGTCGCATGGGAAAGACGGGCACGGTCGTTTCATTTGTTACCCCAAGGCAAGAAAGGGAACTTAAAAAGTTTGCCAAAAAGCTTAAGCTGCCCATCCAGTTGAGGCGTATCTATAAAGGAAATTTCGTCGAAACAACCCAACATAAAAAGAAAGGAAAGAAGAAAAATGATTAAAGCAGTGGTCTTCGATTTTGATGGTTTAATTTTAGATACAGAAACAGCTTGGTACGAGTGTTATAAAGAGGTGCTCGCTGGTTATGAAGTGGAGTTGCCTCTGCCCATTTTTGCACAAATTATTGGTACAGATGATGCTGCCTTTTACCAATATATGGAGGAACAATTACAAGGAAGTGAAGAGATAGAAGCGATAAATGCGGCTGCTTTAACGCTTCATAAAGAAAAAATGGCCACGATCGTTCTTCGTGAAGGGGTAAGGGAATTTTTAGACGAAGCAAAGGAGTTAAACCTGCGCATTGGATTAGCGACAAGTTCAAGTGAAAGCTGGGTGAAGCCTTTTCTTGAGAAATATGATCTACTTAAGTTTTTTGAGACGATTCAAACGAGAGATCAGGTAACGAAGATTAAACCAGACCCGGAACTTTATGTAAAGGCGGTCGAAGCGTTGGGGGTAAAACCGGAAGAGGCGATTGCCTTTGAAGATTCGCTGAATGGCTCTCTAGCCGCGAAAAGAGCAGGTATGAATTGTATCATTGTCCCCAATCCAGTGACAAAAGACCTTGAATTCCAAGAGTTTGATGCAAGGATTGAATCGATGGGTGGACAATCGTTAAGGACACTTATGGATGATATTACGAAAAAGTCAGTTTAAAAGATTGGAAGTGAGACCGTATGAACCAAACCAACCTTCTATATGAAAAAATTCCTTATTCCATCGACCGGTTTTTTAATACATATACTTCACTAACAGTAGATTCGACTCACCATGTACTTTTAGAGAGCGGGCGTTCCGGTAGATACAGTATTGCTGGGATCCAGCCTTTTGCTATCATTCAGGGTGAAGATCAAACATTAAAAGTGGAACAAGCCGGAAAGACAAGAATAGTGGAAGGAAAACCGCTTGCAGAACTTGAGAAGTGGATGAAGTCTTTTTCTTTCTCGCCTGAACCAGGACTCCCCGATTTTCAAGGTGGGGCCATCGGCTATATTAGTTATGATTATAGCCAGAGTATCGAAGAGTTGCCTAATCTGGCAGAGGATGATTTGCAACTTCCTCTTCTTTATTTTCTCATTTTTGATGAGTGGGCTGTCTACGATCATGAAGATGAATGTTTATGGTTGATGGTATATAATCGGGCAGAGTCAGAAAAGAAATTAGCAAGGCTAAAACAAAGTTGGTTGAGCTCCCCTTGCAGAGAAGAAAAGCATTTTGAGAAGATCGATATAGACAAAAAGCTTTGTGTTTCTTTTACAGAGGCGGAGTTTGTGGCGGCTGTCCAAAAGATTCAAGCCTATATAAGAGAAGGAGATGTTTTTCAAGTGAACTTGGCTGTTCGGCAATCCAGGCAAATCGGGATTCCGCCTATAGCCATTTATAAGGAATTAAGAAAATTAAATCCTTCTCCCTATATGGGGTATCTTCATACTCCTGATTTTCAAATCGTTTCCGGCTCTCCTGAGTTGTTGATTCAAAAAAGTGGACAGCATGTGAGCACAAGACCGATTGCGGGGACGAGACCAAGGGGACGAGATGACAACGAAGATCAGGCATTAGCCAATGAACTGATTGAAAATGAAAAAGAACGTGCAGAACATATTATGCTAGTTGATTTGGAAAGGAACGATCTTGGACGTGTCTGTGAATATGGTTCCGTTCATGTTGATGAATTCATGATAGTGGAAAAGTATTCGCATGTGATGCATATTGTTTCTCATGTCAGTGGCCAGTTAGCAGAAGAAAAAACGGTTTGTGATTTAGTAGAAGCGATGTTCCCAGGTGGAACGATCACGGGGGCACCGAAGATTCGGACATTGGAGATTATTGAGGAGCTCGAGCCTGTTAAACGGGGGATTTATACTGGGTCGCTTGGTTGGATCGGTTTTAATAAAGACTTACACTTAAATATTGTGATTCGAACGATGATCGTGAAGGATGGGATGGCCCATGTACAAGCGGGGGCGGGAATTGTGATCGATTCGAATCCCGGAGCAGAGTATAAAGAATCGCTCAAAAAAGCGGAAGCACTTTGGAAAGCGAAAGAATTGGCTGAGCAGAAGGAGACCGTCCGATGATTCTGATGATTGATAATTATGACTCTTTTACCTATAATCTTGTGCAATATTTAGGTGAACTGGGAGAACCTGTTGTTGTCAAAAGAAATGATAAAATCAGTCTAAATGAAATCGAGCAGCTTTCCCCTGAATATATTGTGATTTCACCTGGTCCCTGTACCCCAAATGAAGCAGGTATTTCTCTTGAAGTCATCCGTTATTTTTCAGGGAAGATTCCGATATTGGGAGTTTGTTTAGGACATCAAGCAATTGCTCAAGCCTTTGGGGGGAAAGTAGTGAAAGCAAAACAACTGCTGCATGGAAAGACTTCGCAAGTCTACCACGATCAACAGACAATGTATGCCGGGGTACCTCTTCCTTTTCGGGCGACAAGATATCACTCTCTCATCGTTGAAAGGGAGAGTTTACCAGACTGCTTAGAAATTACCTCTTGGACGGCAGATGAGGAGATCATGGGTATTCGCCATACAAAATGGGCCGTGGAAGGAATACAATTTCATCCTGAGTCGATTACGACAGAGGCAGGAAAAAGGCTTTTAGCTAATTTCTTACACACTTATCGGATAGGGGTAGTTTAAGATGTATATGTACATCAATGGCGAGTTTATCCGCCAAGAAGAGGCGAGGATTTCCCCGTTTGATCATGGTTATTTATATGGCTTAGGGGTCTTTGAGACATTGCGCACATACAATGGGCATCCTTTTTTGCTTGAAAAACATTTAGATCGATTAAATAGCGGATTACAACAACTGCAAATCTCGAGACAATTCAAGTATGACGAAGTATTGAGGTGGATTCGAAAGTTATCAGAGCTAAATGCTTTGCCTGATTCCTATATTCGTTTCAATGTATCCGCTGGTCCCGGGCAGGTAGGCATTCAAACGACTTCCTATGAAGCACCGACGACGATCATTTTCCAAAAGGAACTTCCAGCACTCAAGCCATTAAAGGAAAAAGAAATCATCTTTTTAAGATTATCTAGAAATACCCCGGAAATGGACACGCGTTTAAAATCGCATCATTTTATGAATAATGTGATCGCCAAACGAGAAGTAGGTCCAGATCCAAATAAAGAAGGAATTTTTCTGACTGAGGAGGGCTTTTTAGCAGAAGGAGTGACATCGAACCTATTTTGGATTCATGACAAAGTGCTTTACACACCCGCAGTTGAAACAGGAATTCTGAAAGGCATTACCCGGGAGTTTATATTAGTACTGGCAACCCAGCTAGGCTTAAGGGTAGAGGAAGGATTTTATCAAAAAGAAGATTTACTAGGGGCAGAAGAAATATTTTTGACCAATTCTATCCAAGAAATCATTCCGGTTAAAAACTGGAAAGAGCAAATCTTTGCTGGAAAGAATGGGAGCTATACCCAGCAACTCTACCAATTATATCGCCAGGCTGTGGACGAATTTAACGGAAGATCCTTTGAGCATCCACGAAAAGGTCTGTCTAGAGAAGATTTCTAGACAGACCTTTTGCAAAGCCTCGTTATTTTTTGTCATCTGGGGGACGATCAACTGTGTGAGCATCTTCTGAGTTGAGTGGACCACGTAAGAAAAAGACGAGAAAAAGGGCGACTAACAAAATCACCGCGATCATGCCGATTGCAATTCCTACACCCATTCTTATTCCTCCTCATTTTGTTAAATTTGAACAGAAGGGACTCTCTTCATACTCATTAGTATTATATTCCCCCATAAATATATTCTAAAACAGTCTATAAAAGAACAAAAGCGCAAGCATCTGTACAGTGCGTACAAGCTTGATAAAAAAGTTGACAATATTCCTAAGCAATACAAACAGGCACCCTAACGTTAGGATGCCTTTCTAATACTTCCGAATATATTTTATAACTTGTTATTTTCTTAAGATAAATTGCCGCGGTTGTATTCTTTCTTAAACCTAAACGACGTAAGCCCTACCTCTCATACATCCTTACGGCTCCGAAGCCGATCCAGTGTGAATAAGTCTTTGCTAAAAAACATAGTAAGAACGCCAAATCATTTATTTCATCTGTAAATTTATTTCCAAGTTCATTCGATAAGTAATAACTATTATATCACGATAAATTGTTTTCAGCAAGCGCCTATTACTGGTTCACTCTATTTTTCTTTTTTTTCAGTGTCATCTTCATTGGATAAACCTTGCGTTGCTTTTTTAAATTCTCTCAAAGTACTGCCCAGCGCCTTTCCTAATTCAGGTAATTTACGAGGGCCGAAAATAAGTAGAGCAACAATAAGGATAATAACAAGACTGCCGATTCCTGGTCTCACAAGAGGCATCTCCTTTTTTATTTATATCATACTCCTTTTTGGACAAATTTAAAAGCAATCCAATTGAAAGAACCTACAAAAATCACGTAATGTAAATTTTATGTAAATGTTTTGTTAAGAGTATGTCGCAAATTGACGAATTACGCTATTATAATATAGCTTGATTGATTATAAAGGGGAGAAAGATAAAAAATGTTTAAGAAAAAAGAAGATCAATTTTTTATTCATTTAGCTAATATCTCTGCTAATTTGACGGAAAGCATGAATTATTTCACCGATTATAAGCTAAGCAATTTGGATGACCTGAAAATCTTCTCCGAAAAAATGAAAGAGTACGAAAATAAGGGAGATTCCCTCGTGCATCAGGTAATACTAGATTTAAACAATGTATTTATCACGCCCATAGAACGTGAAGATATTTTAGCTTTAGCCATGAATATGGATGATGTACTGGATGGTCTAGAGCAAACGGCGGCGCTATTTGATATGTATTCTGTGACAGCGGCAGATGATTATATGCTGCAATTTGTGGATGCAATCCAAAAATGTGTCAAAGAAATGGAAAACGCCATTGAATTATTATCCAAAAAGAAGCTCACTCTCATTAGAAGCAATGCGATAAAAATGAAAGAGTATGAATCACAGTGTGACGACATTTTACGGGTTTCGATAAAACATTTATTTCAAGTTGAGAAAGATCCTATACGGATTATTCAATACAAGGAAATTTATGAGGAGCTTGAGGAAGTCGCGGATTGCTGTCAGAATGTCGCCAATACTTTTGAAGCCATTATTATGAAAAATGCTTAAGGAGTCATACAAACATGAATACATTTCTGATCGTAACGACTTTAATCGTCCTTTTTGCAGTCACGTTCGACTTTATTAATGGGTTTCACGATACGGCTAATGCAATCGCAACTTCGGTTTCCACAAAAGCCTTGCAGCCGAGGCATGCGATAATATTAGCTTCTGTCATGAACTTTGTGGGGGCTATGACGTTTACGGGAGTGGCTAAAACGATTACGAAGGATATTATCGATCCTTTTACACTCGAAAATGGTACAACCATTATTCTTGCCGCACTACTGGCTGCCATTATTTGGAATTTAGTCACCTGGTATTATGGAATTCCTAGCAGTTCCTCCCATGCACTAATTGGGGCGATTGCCGGTGCAGCCATTGCCGCCTCTGGATTTCACGCGTTAAATTATGGTGGGTTTCTAAACATTATCAAAGCGTTGATTTTGTCTCCTATTCTAGCTTTTGCCGTCGGCTTTATCGTGTATAGTATCATCAAAGTTATTTTTAAAAATAGCAATTTGACGAAAACAAACAAAAACTTCAGAAGGGTACAAATTGCGACAGCAGCTTTGCAAGCCTACTCTCATGGAACAAACGATGCCCAAAAAGCGATGGGGATTATTACGATGGCTTTAATCGTCAATAATTACCAACAATCAGATGATATTCAATTATGGGTGCAATTTATTTGTGCTTTCGCGATGGCGATGGGAACCGCGATGGGCGGCTGGAAAATCATTAAAACAGTCGGTGGGAAAATTATGAAAATCCGTCCGGTCAGTGGAGTGGCAGCAGATCTAACAGGCGCCACGGTTATCTTCGGTGCAACGGCTATTGGTCTACCAGTCAGTACAACTCATGTTATTTCATCTTCCATTTTAGGGGTTGGTGCTTCTCACCGCTTAAAAGGAGTAAAATGGGGAACCGCTCAAACGATGATCATTACTTGGCTAATCACCTTACCGATTTCAGCAATCCTTGCAGCAATTTGCTTTTTTATTCTTAATTTATTTTTTTAAATGAACGTTTTTTCTTGCAAACAAGTCTGTGCCAAATCATATTTTCCCATAAAAATTCGGGAGCAATGATGTGTTGATCAAAGAGCTCTACAGCTAGGTTAAAAAGTCAGATTTACAGTAATATGAAAGCGACCACCTAAAATAGGTGGGTCGCTTTCATATTACTAAAATCCACCGCCAACGTAAGCAGTTCCAACAATGATTAAAAGAATAAACAGAACCACGATTAAAGCAAATCCTGACCCATATCCGTGTCCATATTCGCTCATCATGAATCACCTCCTTTCAATAAAATGGGGAATTTCTAGAATTCACCAGCGACAACCACGTCTATGTTCAACGATTTCATTTCTAGTGATAGGTTTGTAAATATGTTTAGGTACATCTACAACATTTAGACGATTAACATGCACAACGGGATGGATAATTGGCTGTGGCCGGCGAATAAAACGATTCCTGACCATATATTTTGGGGGACAAACGATTGGCCTATTACGGGCAAACAATTGAATCACCTCCATTCATTACTATTAAATGATTGAAAGCTCCTTTTTGAAATGGACAAATACATCGTAGAGGACATAAATAGGTTAAAAATGGTTTTTGAACTATAGTTACCATTGGTCTCGGAGGATGAGGGTGGTTGAGTGTTATTAAGGTACTGTAAGTCAGTTTTGCAGTAATGTGGCAGCGAGCTAGCTTAAGGCAGGGGGTCGCTTTTTTATGGTCTAGGAAATTATAAAATTCTCGACTTGTGGATAACTGTTTACGTTGCGGTTTGACATCCAGCTCCAGCGCCCAGCGACTAGCAAACTTTCGGTGCCTTCCTACGATAAGTCAACATCGATTC
>NZ_BORB01000061.1:0-16286 GCF_018332955.1 Lederbergia ruris | reverse complement strand
CTCCATCTTTCTGATATTTACGAACCCAGCTATAAACTTGTTGGTACGAAACCTCATACTTTTCTGCAGCTTGATGATAATTGAAATCATTGGCAATCGCATATTGTACAATCTCAATACGCTCTTTAAATGTTGTTTTACGTCCTCCGTTCATTTTAACGCTTCCTTTACCAGTGGATTTTATTGCTTTACCACTAGTATAAAGCTTTATCCAACGACGTAAAACGGAAGTGGACGAAATATTAAATTGTTCACATGTTACCTTTAAGCTATTTCCTTGTTCAAGATAGAACGCTACAGCTTGTCTTTTTAATTCCTTTGGGTACTGTTTCCAATTCCTTGATTCTTTCAATCCGTCTATCCCATCACTTTTATATTTACGAACCCATTCTTTCACTGTATTTTCATACATTTCATATTTTCTTGCGATAGCACTAATTGGTTTCTTTTCTTCCACCACCTTTTGTACAATCTCCATACGTTCTTCTAGCGTATGTTTGGTTATTCTTTTAGACATTAAAAATACCCCCTTCATAGTAGGAGAGAATTTTTATTATTTCTCTGTCTACTATAAAGGGAGCATATCAGTTATAAATAACCATTGCACGATGCTTTTTTCGATAATCTTTTACTCATCAGATTTCGTTCTAGGTAAGATAAGCACTTCAACACGCCTATTTTGTGCTCTTCCGACATCTGTATTATTATCGCCGACTGGTTGATATTCACCAAAGCCTTTGGCACTAAACCACCTAGGATCTAGTTCTTTATCTTCCAAGAGAATCTTCATAAAATTAATCGCCCTCATTACACTTAGCTCCCAATTCGACTCGAAATGAGCATTACGTATCGGGACATTGTCCGTGTGACCGCTAATAATAATATTACGCGGTGGATCCATTTCTAAAAACTTCGCTAATTCTCTTGCCGTGACTTTATCTTCCTCTCTCACTTCTGCTTTTCCGGATTCGAATAACACATTATCTCGAATCGTCAGTAATAATCCTTCCCCTGTCAACGAAGTTTCAAATTTATTATGAAACTCATTTTTCTTAATATATGAATTGATTCTTGCTTGAATTTGTTCTAACTCTTTTTGCTCCTCTAAATCGAGAATCGGCTCTTGCTTTTGTTTCTCTTCTTCCTGTTCAGATGCCGCCCCAGCATCAGCGTCATCTTTACTATGATCATCATTTTCAACAGGATTTTGATATTCAATCGGTCCCGTTCCACCAAGAAAAATGCCATTAAAAACTTGAGATATCTGCTGGAATTTCTGGGCATCCACACTACTTGTTGAAAACAAGACAATAAAAAGCGCCAATAACAATGTCATTAAGTCGGAATACGGTAAAAGCCAAGATTCATTTACCTCTTGCTCTTCTCCTCTTTTTTTCCGTTTACGTCTAGACATTTTGCATCTCACCGCTTTCCTCTACTATTTCTTGCCGTTCAGAAGCAGGAAGATAAGAGGACAATTTTTGTTCAATGATCCGTGGAGCTTCTCCCTCAAGAATCGATAGAATGCCTTCCACCATCATACTCTTTAAACGAATTTCTTCTTGAGATTTTCTTTTTAACTTATTGGCAAATGGATGCCATAGGACATATCCTGTAAAAATCCCTAACATCGTCGCAATGAATGCCGCAGAAATCGCTCTTCCCAATTCCTCTGTATTATCCATATTCCCTAATGCGGCAATCAATCCAATCACGGCCCCAAGAACCCCTAAAGTTGGCGCATATGTACCGGCCTGCGAGAAAATTTGCGCCCCCGAATGATGTCTTTCTTCCATTGCATCAATTTCTTCGTTTAAAACATCTCTTATGTAATCGGCATTTTGTCCATCCACAGCTAAATTCAATCCACTTCTCATAAATGGATCTTTGACATCGTCAAGCTTTGCTTCCAGTGCTAGAAGCCCTTCTTTTCTTGCTAATTGTGCAAGTTCAGAGAATTCTAATATCACATCTTTCGGCTGATAGCCTTTCTTTTCCTTAAAAATAATCCCTAATAATTTCGGTACCCGCTTAATCTCGGAAGTAGGAAAGGCAATGATCACACTGGCCGCCGTCCCGACAATGATAATTAAAATCGCCGCTGGATTGAGCAAGGCAGCAAGGCTGACACCTTTCATCACCATTCCTACTCCAACAGCTACAATTCCCATTATTAATCCAATAAGTGTTGTCTTATCCATCTGTTTCACCCTAAACTATAATAAAATGTCTTACTGTATATATCGACAACATTTTACATTATTGAATCCTTTTTCCATTTAATGCCTACATATTATTTTAAAAATTTATCTTCTATTTGGTCTAGATATTTTCTGAATACGCTTGAATTGGTTTTCAGCCGTTTTTTTGACATAAGGCGATTGTACTCTAATAACTTCCGATTTAGCTCCTTTTCCAGACCTGCTTTTTCCAGCTTATTTTCGGAATGACGAATTAAATCCTCTATCGACATGATCTCTTTCTTAACATCCATTTCATCAGGAGAAAAACCAGCGTTTTTCATGATCCGATAGGCCATTTTCAAGTCATCTGGAATCCCTTTCAATGGATCCGGTGGTAACGGCTTTCCTGCCCCCGGTAAATTGTCAAACGCTCCTTCTTCATAGGCCTTGCGAATTTTCTCCTCCGTCATATGTGCAAAACGATCCATATACTCGCCTCCCAATCTACTCCTTAGTTCTTATCTTAGTATACCCCTTTCACTCGTTCCGAACGAGAGACAGATTATGACGATTTTTCAAAAGAAAACGCCAAAACACCCTGCACAAAATTTGCAGGGTGCGTATCTTTAGGCAGTCGCTGTTTCTTGCGTAATTTGCATCGCAGGACCAAAAAATTCAAAACGTATATTCTCTTCAGAAATTCCCAGATTAGCAAGCATGTTCACAACATTTTTCAAAAATGGAACGGGACCACAAATATAGCACACAGTATTTTCAGCAATTTTATCTTTTAAAAATTCTTCTGTTATATAACCTGTGAAATGATGGTCTCCATTTGGATTGATTGGTTTTTCATAACCATAGTAATAAACACCATTCTGCAATTGCTCGACAAGGTTTGCGGCATCCTTGGCAAAGGCATGAACTTCTTCATTTCTCGCCGAGTGAATAAAGGTTACCTTTCGATCTGTATTTGTTTGGACTAAAGTATCAAGCATACTCATCATTGGTGTAAGTCCCACTCCCCCACTAATGAGGGCGATAGGTGAAGTTTCCCCTTCAACTAAATGAAAATCGCCTGCCGGTGCACTGACTTCAACTTGATCACCGACTGAAACATGATCATGGAGATAATTCGATACCTTTCCATTCGGCTCAAAGTCATTTTCTTTTTTCACGGAAATTCTAAAATATTCTTTACCTGGTGCAACCGAAAGACTATATTGACGATTCAACGTGTACTTTTCTCCAGGAATTTGAACACGAATTGTAATATATTGCCCTGGTTTATAAGTTGGAACTGGCTTTCCATCAGCCGGTTGAAGATAGAAAGATGTAATCACATCGCTTTCTTGCACTTTGTTGATTACTCTAAAAGACTTAAAGTCCTTCCAGCCCCCTGCTTGTTTTTCGGCTTCTTCGTATAGACCCTCTTCAAGATCGATGAAAACTTGAGCGATAACACCATAGGCTTCGGCCCAAGCTTCGATCACCTCGTCCGTAGCGGCACCGCCAAGCACCTCTTTAATCGACAATAAAAGATGTTCTCCAACAATTGGATAATGTTCAGGTTTTACTCCCAAACCTCTATGCTTAAATGCAACCTGTTGAACGGCGGGAAGAATTGTTTCAAGTTGATCAATATTCTTCGCTGCTGCATAAACCATATTAGCCAATGCTGTTTGTTGACGGCCTTGAGATTGATTTGCATGATTAAAAATATTTAATAATTCCGGATGATTGGTGAACATTTTTTTATAAAATACGGAGGTTATGTTCACTCCTTGGGTTTCTAATACAGGAGCGGTTGATTTTACAATTTCGATTGTTTTTTGTGAAAGTGCCATTTGAATACCCCTTTTAACATGTATTTTAAATACATCTTTACTGTATAATAGCTTGTTTTCTAAAGCAACATTTCAAATACATGTTTTAAAAAACCGTCACAAAGATGACTTGGAATGTTCAATAATGAGGCCTGCAGGACGCAGGTCACAAAGGCGTTGCGACAGGATGTCGCGAATTTAGCCTTTGATCCTTACTTTTTGAACTTCCTCTTTTCCCATTTGGCGTATCACTGTATAATACGCAGTAGGTGATGATCATGAGATTAACGAATTATACAGACTATGCCTTACGGGTTTTAATTTATTTAACGGCTAAAGAAAAAGATCAGCTTTCCACTATTTCTGAAATTGCTGAGGCTTATGATATATCAAAGAACCATTTAATGAAGGTCATTCACGAATTAGGGAAATTGGGCATTATTATGACCATACGTGGACGTGGAGGTGGGATTAAGCTTGCTCTTCCTCCTGAGGACATTAATATTGGGGCACTTGTTCGAAAAACAGAAGACGATTTTAAATTGGTTCCTTGTTTTGAAGAAGGGAATCATTCTTGTGCTATCTCTCCAATTTGTGGCCTAAAACATGCATTGAATAGGGCCTTAATAGCCTACTTGCAGGTCTTGGATGAATATACTTTAGCAGATCTTGTTGTCCAACCGGATCGCTATCGTACCCTTCTTGGAATGAATAAGCCCGATTTGTAATATACCATTTGTTTGATGAACCTCCTGACAGGGGTTCTCTTTTTTTTTTTTGGCATGACCACCCTCTACGCCCTCCCACTTTTGATGGTTTTCTCTCGGCTCGGGTATGGTCATCCGCTGTCAAAGTGATAAATCTGGATATATTTCCTAGCATTGCTAAAATATAATAGAAATAAATTACATATATAAAAAGGAGAAGACATATGGCTAATTTCCAAAAGAATCTAGAGAAATATGCTGCATTAGCTGTCCAGGTGGGGGTTAATGTACAAAAAGGGCAAACTCTCGTGATCAATGCCGCGATTGAAACGGCTGAATTTATTCGTCTTGTTGTTAAAAAGGCTTATGAGGTAGGAGCGAAAAATGTAGTAGTGAATTGGAATGATGATACAATCTCCAGATTGAAATATGATTTAGCACCTGATGAAGCATTCCATGAGTACCCGATGTGGCGGGCAAAAGAGATTGAGGAACTCGCTGAAGAAGGCGCGGCTTTTATGTCTGTTGTATCGTCTAGTCCTGATCTTTTAAAAGGAGTCGATTCTTCCAGAATTGCCAATTTCCAAAAGGTGGCAGGGAAAGCACTGGAGAAATATCGCCAATATATCCAGTCGGATAAAGTGAGTTGGACGGTGATCGCTGCACCTTCGAAAGATTGGGCAGCTAAAGTTTTCCCTGATGCAGCTCCCGATGAGCAAGTTCCCCTGCTTTGGGAGGCTATTTTTAAGGCAACAAGAGTGGATACAGCAGATCCGGTTGCGGTATGGAAAAAGCATGATGAAACACTTCATGAAAAAGTCAACTATCTCAATCAAAAACATTATAAGAAGCTTCATTATAAAGCACCTGGTACAGACTTAACGATCGAGTTGCCTGAAAAACATCTTTGGGCCGGTGCTGGCAGTGTTAATCAAAAAGGCCATGAATTTATGGCCAATATGCCGACAGAAGAAGTCTTTACTGTGCCACAAAAAGATGGTGTCAATGGCTATATTTCTAGTACGAAACCACTGAGCTTTGCTGGAAATATCATTGACGAGTTTACCATCACCTTTGAAAATGGACGTATTGTTGATACAAAGGCAAAAGAAGGCGCTGAAATTTTAAAACAATTAGTGGAAACGGATGAAGGATCCCATTATCTTGGAGAAGTAGCCCTTGTCCCCCATAGTTCTCCCATCTCTCAAGTAAATATATTGTTTTATAATACTTTATTTGATGAAAATGCCTCCAACCATTTAGCGATTGGAAGTGCTTATGCGTTTTGTATCGAAGGCGGGAAAGAAATGTCCCAAGAAGAATTAGCTAAACATGGCCTAAATTCCAGTATTACGCATGTCGACTTTATGGTGGGATCTGCTGAAATGGATATTGATGGCATTACAGAGGACGGAAAAAGTGAGCCTGTATTCCGTAATGGAGAATGGGCCTTTTAATGCTAACTGGCTTCGAGATGAAGCCAGCTTTTTATAGTATGATAAAAATTAGAGGTGTATAATAAATGGAACAACCTAAAAAAAAGCCTATGAAAGAAACACTAACTATTAAAACAAGCCATGTTTTCCCACCCGATGCGAATCATCTAGGGACGTTATTCGGTGGGAAATTGATGGCCTATATCGATGATGTGGCCTCCATTGCGGCCATTAAATTGGCTAGAAATCCCGTCGTTACAGCTTCAACAGATTCTGTTGACTTTATTAAACCAATTAAAATTGGAGATTCCGTGACTTTAGAAGCGATCGTCACATGGACTGGCCATAGTTCAATGGAAGTATTTGTAAAGGTGATTGCCGAGCAATTACTTACTGGGAAAAAGTCGGTCGCCGCTTTATCTTTCCTGACTTTTGTCGCTCTTGGAGCAGATGGTAAACCAACGGCGATTCCCGATGTTTATCCAGAAACAGATGAAGAAAAATGGCTGCATCAAACGGCAAGTCGCAGGGCTGCTCATCGAAAATCAAGAAAACAAGAGAGTAAAGATTTAGTCGCCTTTTTCTCTCACAATTTTATATAATTTATAAGAAGCGGAAGCGCCCGTTTAGCGACGTACAAATGGACCATAAGGCCATAAGGATGAACGGCTAATGGCACGCGATGTCCTGGCGGCAGGTTCAAATCGCGACGTCCTGGCGCTTCACCTGCACTAGTACGTCCTAGTACGTCGCAACGCCGTTTTGACCAACATCCTGTCGCCTTCTTTTTGTAACATTTTTACAGCACGGTTAAATTTTCTTAACAAAGGAATAGGTAGTTCCCCTTTTTTACTTGAATTCCTTAGGTTTTCTCGTTTCCATTTGTAACATTACAATATTTTCCAATTTCTCCCACCTGTTTTTCGAGACATTTTTCTTTATACTATATTTGATGAACCTTTATAACTGATTTAGAGATTATATACAAATTTAATAGATAAAGGATGAATGGATATGTTTGGGAATGCGGAAATCGGAATTGACCTTGGGACAGCGAATGTCCTTGTTTATACAAAAGAAAAAGGAATTGTTTTAAATGAACCTTCTGTTGTGGCTATCAATACACAAACCAAACAAGTATTAGCGGTTGGAACAGAAGCCAAAAGTATGATCGGGAAAACACCGGGAAATATTGTAGCTGTTAGACCATTACAAGATGGGGTGATTGCTGACTTCGATATCACCAGTCAATTATTAAAGGCGACTATTAAAAAGGCGGGGAAATCACTTGGTTTTTCCTTAAGAAAGCCAGATGTTGTAGTTTGTACGCCATCAGGGGCTACTTCTGTTGAACGAAGAGCGATTCAAGATGCGGTTCGAACTTGTGGTGCGAAAAATGTCCATCTGATAGAAGAACCTGTGGCAGCCGCAATTGGTGCCGGTCTGCCGGTAGAAGAACCAATTGCCAATGTTATCGTAGATATTGGCGGTGGCACAACGGAAGTAGCAATTATTTCTTACGGGGGCGTTGTGACTTGCCATACAATTCGTGTTGGTGGAGATCTGTTTGATGAGAGTATCATCCAACATATTCGGAAAAAATATAATTTATTAATCGGTGAATTTTCAGCAGAAACAATCAAAATGGAAATTGGCTATGCATTGGTTGATCATGAGGAAAAAAACATGGATATCCGTGGAAGAGATTTAGTCACTGGGCTTCCTAAAACTGTTAATCTTAGTTCCTATGAAATACAAACAGCTTTAAGAGAATCCTTGTTAAATATTTTAGAAGCGATTCGTGCTACATTGGAAGAATCTCCAGCGGAATTAAGTGGGGACATTGTCGAGAGAGGGATTATATTAACCGGTGGAGGCGCCCTATTGAATGGAATCCAAGAATGGCTTGGAAAAGAAATCATCGTCCCTGTCCACCTTGCTCCACATCCATTAGAGTCTGTGGCGATCGGTACTGGACAAGCCCTCAAATTCATCCATAAATTAGCACCTGCGAAAAAATAAAAGCAAGCTAGAATTGAATGCGGACCTTTGACTACATCGGGAGGGCTCTCATAGAATCACGCCAGTCGCCTGGAAAATCGGGCCGGCCTCTCGTGGAATCGGGCCGATCGCTTAGGAAATCGGGCCAAACTCTTACGTAATCGGGCCAAACAACAAGATTTCATCAATCTCCCTATGAAAAACTCTCAGAAGAATTTCTCCTGAGAGTTTTTATGCTTATTCGTCTTCATTACCTTCTTGATTTTGATCTTTTTGCTTGCCTGCCCGCATTTCTTGCGTCAGCTCATCGATGCTCCCACGAACATTGTTTTTACCAGAAAGGTTCGTTAATAGTTCTTTCACATCGATACCCGCAGATGCTTTTAAAGATTCTTGCATAGTGGACATAAGATTTGTCGCATAACCTGTTACTTTATTGGCACCGCTATTGTCCCCATTGGAACCCGTATCCACAACCGTAATTTTATCAATATTGCTAAGTGGTGCAGACACTTCTTTCGCATATGCAGGTAGCATTTTCAAGACCATATCGAGGATGGCTGCCTGACCATATTGATCGAAAGCTTCGGCCACTTTGCGTTTTGCTTCCGCTTCGGCGATCCCTTTAAGACGAATAACTTCTGCTTCAGATTCCCCTTGTGCCCGTTGAGCATCGGCTTTCGCTTGACCGTCTAGACGAACACGTTCTGCATCTGCTTTGGCTGTCGCTTCCACACGGTATTGATGGGCATCCGCTTCAGCCATTTGTTTCATTTTTTCAGCATTGGCAGCCTGTTCAACCGCATAACGGTCCGCATCGGCTTTCTTCTTCACTTCTGAATCGTATTGACGCTCCCGACGCAGGATTTCCTTTTCTTCTAATTCAATTTGCTTTTGACGTTCAATAATTTTAATTTGCATTTCTTGTTCCGTTACTTCTTGTTTCGAACGAGCTGTTTCCAAATCATACGCTTGGTCGGCACTTGCTCGTGCAATATCTTGTTCACGACGATATTCTGCCATCTTCATCTGATTCTCTTTTTCAGCTTCGGCAATTTCAGTTGCCCGTTCTAGTTCAGAGCGTTTTGCATCTTTTGCCGCTTCTGCACGTTTAATCCTTGTTTCCTTATCTGCTTCAGCTGTTGCAATGTCTGCATCACGTTTTACTTGCGCAATTCGTGGTTTCCCTAAAGAATCAAGATAACCATTTTTATCGCGAACTTCTTTAATTGTGAAAGATACAATGACAAGCCCCATTTTTGCAAGATCTTGAGAGGCAACACGTTGTACTTCCTGAGAGAATTTATCACGGTTTTTATAAATCTCCTCAACCGTCATGGAACCCAAGATCGAACGCAAATGTCCCTCCAATACCTCTTTGGCTTCATTTTCACGATCTTCTTTTGTTTTTCCAAGGAATTGCTCTGCCGCTGTTGCAATTTCACCAATCGATCCACCGATTTTGATAATCGCTGTTCCATCAGCCATCACGGGAACACCTTGTTCTGTGTATACTTCAGGGGTTGTGACTTCTAGTTTACTAGATAACAAGCTTAAAGGCTCTGCTTGTTGGAACACTGGCAATACAAACGTACCACCACCACGAATGATTTTAATCTTATTTCCTGCTTCATCCGTGTGTACATTTTTTCCACCTAGATAACTACCAGTCACGATCAGAGCCTCATCTGGCCCAGCTGTACGATATTTTGTAACAAATATTCCAAGTAACGCAATTAAGATAAATATCACAATCGCTACGACAATCCAAATTCCCATACTTGCTATATCCATGCATGTTCCTCCTTTTTTATTTAAAACTAGGTTTGTAGGGTACTACATACAATACACCATTTTTCACTTCAATCACTAAAACTTCTGCTCCTTCTGAAATGCTCGTATTTTCATAACTAGCCGCAGGCTTAGAAATCATCCCACTATAGCTTTCAATCACTACCTCTCCAAAGCCTTCTGTAGGAATGGAAACAATTGTTTTTCCAACTCGCCCTTCCAAAGACTTTTCTGTATAGCTTAATGACTGTTCAGCTGATTTCAAAGGGACCAAGACAAACACATTGAGGAGCACATCCAAAAGCAACGATATAAAGGCAGAAATCGCGATAATCAAATAGGAATTTAAGGAGGTAACTTTTTCTAGAATAAAGCCTCCTGCCGAAAAAAAGGTAATAAACGCTAAGATTAGAACAGGATTTAAAAAGGGACTAACCTCATCGGCTCCTTCTAAGATATCGCCGAAAAATAAATATAAAAGCGTTAATACTCCAGAAACCACAAGCAAAATAAGATAAATCGTTTCAATCGGATAACCAAATAATGTCATCGTCATCACTCTTTTCAGATTGCTTTAGATGTTAAATTGCTTCTACACCACCTATCTTTATGTTGTGTAGTAATTTATACGGATAGGTACACAGATTGGTTTCAATTTTTTATCATTTTTATTAAAAAAATTTCTTTTACAAATGCCCCCATCAGATATTATGTAAAAATGAACGTTTCATGCATAAGTAAAGTGAAAGAAGTTGAATAATTTACCTTGTTACCCTTGAAAAATAGACGTCAGCCCCCTAACGATTATCCACTTTTTCAGGATACATATCATGATTGATAAGACGATGCTCTGCCATTTGTTCGTATTTTGTACCTGGTTTTCCATAATTACAATATGGATCAATCGATAATCCGCCACGTGGAGTGAATTTCCCCCATACTTCTACATAACGTGGATCTAATAATTTGATTAAATCATCCATGATCGTATTGACACAATCTTCATGAAAATCACCATGATTGCGAAAACTAAATAAATAGAGTTTCAGAGATTTGCTTTCGACAATCTTTTTATCTGGAATATAACTAATATAAATCGTCGCAAAATCAGGTTGCCCCGTTTTCGGACACAGTGATGTAAATTCAGGACAGTTAAATTTAACGAAATAATCTCTGTTTGAATGCAGATTATCGATGGGTTCTAACACGTCTGGTGAGTATTGATCCAAATACTTCGTATGTTGATTTCCTAACAAGGATAAATCCTGTAATGTGTCTTCGTCTCTTCCTGCCATAAAAAAACCTCCTTAATATGGAAAGTGAAAGCGCCCTTTTAGAGGATGAACGGTTAAGAGCGCGCCGTCCTGACGCAACACCGTTCTGACCCACATCCTGTGGGCCTAAAAAAGCCATATCGCGATGGATATGGCTTGAATTTTGATTCATCCATAGTTTTTTATAGAGGGTTAATCGCTATGAACCTCTTCCCAACGGGCTATTTCATTCCTACCTTATCTTAAGCTCCCACGTCCCTTTCGTCAATACCATTTTCTAGTATAAAATACTCAAAACCATTTCCAAAATTGTTTACACTTTTTTTTTCAAAAAAACTTCTATAAAATAACGATAGAAAGGGTGAAGAAAATTGACATTATTATCAGAGGTACTTGAATACAATCGAAAGTTTACAGAAGAAAAGCTTTATAAAAACTTCTCTACCACAAAGTTTCCGGATAAGAAAATCGTCATTTTTACTTGTATGGATACGCGTCTAATTGAATTGCTTCATAAAGCGATGAATATGAAGAACGGAGACGCAAAGGTTGTAAAGAATGCCGGTGCGATTGTGACACATCCTTTTGGAAGTATTATGAGAAGCCTACTCATTGCTGTGTATGAATTACAAGCAGATGAAGTTTGTGTCATCGGCCATCATGACTGCGGAATGAGTGCACTAGATTCAAAACAAATGATTCATGATATGAAAGAACGTGGCATTACCCAAGAAACACTCGATATTGTAACTCACTCAGGGATCGATTTAGATCAGTGGTTACAAGGTTTTGACAGTGTTGAAGAAAGTGTCACACATAGTGTAGACATGATCCGTAACCATCCGCTTATGGTCAAAGATGTTCCAATCCATGGACTTGTGATTGATCCAGAAACTGGAAAATTAGATTTGGTTGTGGATGGTTATGAACATACAAAATAAACATGAGGAAAGGTGGAAGACAAGACATAATCGTTATGTCTTGCCTTCAGTCTTTACGAACAATCATGTTGATTCTTTGCTTTATCTTTCTTCTTTTTCTTTAATTTGTCTGTTGCCTCAGGCAATTCATAGTATTTCGCCGCATTGATATCTCCAAACTCCATGCCAAATTCTTCATTCGTTTTCCGCTCTTTTCTCTTATCCATTAGCCTCTCCCCTTCTTCCCGTACTTCGAATTACGATTTGCTCCTTTCATCGGATCCTCTCCGGCCGCAAATTCAGCAGTAAAGTCGGACTCTTCGATATTTTTAGTTGGCGTTTTCGCATATTTTTCTACAGCATTCTTCGTAGCCTTTCGTTTAACCATGTTTATGAACCTCCCATAGATTTTTCAACCTTAGCTTCCCCACTAAAAAAACTCCTTACCATTGCCAATTTTTACTATTCGCTAATCACGAACTAGTAAGCGCAGGCGCCTGTTTAGCAGCATACAAATTTTAAAATAAGGATAATCGCTAAGGACGCACCGTTCTGACCAACGTCCTGTTTGGCAAATTCTTAGTGTATGAAATAATGTATTTCCCAAAAAGAAACATAAAAAAATCACTTCTACTGTATAATTGACAATAGAAGTGATGATAGCAATTAATTGGTATGTGGATAATTTTCAGGAACTTCATCCACTTTTGATGAATCATTAGAATTAAGGGTTTTAGAAATAAAGTAAGATAAGAATGAAGCGGTTAGACCAAGAACAACGACTAGTCCAATTAAAATTCCTAATTGCATTTTGAAATCCCCCTCTTGTTCATTATAAATAGAAGACTAAGGCATTTTTTACTCTGTAAATTTTTTCGAGTCTCTATTAAAAACCATTTTATCTTTATTATAGAGTATTTAGGACTTTTATTCAAAGGAACTTTGTATTATAATGGATAAGTCGTAAAAATAGTGGCGAAATTGTGGCTCCGTAGCTCAGAGGATAGAGCGTCGGTTTCCTAAACCGTGCGTCGCAGGTTCGATTCCTGCCGGGGCCGTCAAACGCATTACACCGCGGTTTATAAGCCGTTGAGGCATTCGCTAGGCTATGCGGAGGCTCACGGTTTCGGCGATGATTTACCGCAGACCATTCGCCCTCTATTTCGTAAATTCACACGGAATGGAGGGCGTTTTTATTTGCGCAAAGGAAAGCCGATAGTACGTAAAAGGGCGCGTAAAGGCTCGGCGAAAAATATCGAAATGACGCTCCAAGAAGCATATGATTTTTTCGTATTATTGAAGAAAACGAAAGGCGTCCGGGCACGTACGCAAGAAGATTACAAGACCCAATTTGAATTTTTGACGGAATGGCTTGCGGACGAACATTCGGAAATAGAATTAGTCTCCGAAATTAACGACGACATATTACGCGAATATATCGTGTACTTGAGTCAAGAACATGTTAACCAAAGAACGGGCGAAGAAGGGCTTTCGCCATATACGGTGAATATCCGCATAAGATTCTTGAAGGCGTTTTTCAATACGCTGTTTTCCGAGGAAAAGATCATGGACAACCCCGCGGAAAACTTAAGCCTTATGCTTGTCGACGAGGATTCGTTCGATCCGTTAGACGATCACGAGATAGTCGCGCTACTAGATGCACCTGACGAGGATTATTACCCGCAATTTCGGGACAAGGTTGCGATGCTCCTAATGCTCGATACAGGCATGAGGATCGGAGAAGAGTTCGCGCTAGAAATCGAGGAGATCGACATAAAAGGGCGCGTGATTAACTTGCCGGCCTCAAAATCGAAAAACCGTAAGGCACGCGTGATTCCCATTTCGGCTATGGTAGCGAAGATGTTGCTCGAATTGATTTCAGAAAACAAGGCACACTTTGACGAGACACATGTATTTCTATCGAACAGTGGTACGCCTTATCAGCCGAATTCTTTTCGGCGTCGATTGCTAAAATATAAGAAAGAAGCCGGAATCACCAAGCGCGTTAGTCCGCATTCGCTCCGTCACCAATTCTGTCGTGACTATATCCTTAATGGTGGCGATGTATTTACGCTACAGAGGATCGTAGGGCACGCCGATATACAGACGACGCGTAAATATATACAAATGACTGGCGTCGATATAAAGGAACAGCACGCGCTTTATAGTCCAGTGGCACGGCTTAGAAAGACGAAAAGACCTCGCAATTAAGCGGGGTCTTTTATTTCGGCGTAATTGTCAACGAGTAAATTTATTTAATCGTACAGGCATAATCTGCCAGCCTCCGTACTAAGTATTATACCAAGCGATGTTCCAGCCGACATTCCACGCTGGACGCCGTGCTGGAATATAGTAAACGTAGTAGCCGCGCGAATTAATCCACCGAAGCCCTCGAAATTGCACCATAAAATCCAAAAACTTTTATCGTCCTTACTCTCTTATATACATTTCGAAGTCATTCCGCACACTTTTTCCGGAAATATTTTTGTTCCATTACTTTTATCTTCGTTTTAAGAATTGTTTCCTCGAAGTTTTTTAGAATAACGGGACAATTTAACTAGTAAATATGGTATTATTAGGAAGATTAATTAAAAAGGGGGAGTATGATGGACTCAATTTTCACAATCGCAACGATCGTTTTCCTAGTGAGCCTCGTTATGTTATTTTTTAAGAAGTTTAGAAACAAGAAAACCTTAATCACTGCGGCAATCTGTTTAGTGATAATGATAGCTATTAATCCGTCATCAGACGACAAAGGAGAAAATAGGGACGCTTTGGCGGATGAAAAACCTGCCGCTAAAGAAAAGACGGGCAACGACAAAGAAAAAACTGAAAGTACAAAAGAAAAGAAAACGGAGAAGAAAGAGAAAAAACCCGTAGCTAAAGACGAGAAAAAAGAAGATAGTGCGAAGGATTACTACGTATCCAACGTAAAGCCCGCAATGGATGAATACATCGAAGAGTATGACCGAATCTGGGAAGAACTATGGGCGCCCACTTTTAACGGAATAGCGGATGAATCTGTCGATATTTATACAGCGTATGATAACATGAATAGCGTCGAAAGCCAGTACGCTAAATTAGAGATGGATATAGCCGGAATTAAACTCGATAAAGAGGCGCAAGGCAAAGACGATTATAAGAAAGTCGGTGAAATGCGGTCTAGTTTCGCTAATGGCGCAGCTATGAGGAAAAAAGCCGCAAAGCAAGCTAAGAAAATGATCGATGAGGGTACGTTTAAACCTTCCGAGATAGATAAGATAGTAGATACGGTCAACTTATCCGATAGCAATACGATTCAAGCCATCGCGGTAAGGGCGGAGCTAGAGAATAAATACGGATTACTAGACGACGAATAGACCTCGCTTAACTGCGAGGTCTTTTTTCGTTAGCATCACATACGAATATATCGTTAACTGTTACGTCTAATCGTTCGGATATTCGGAGAGCGACTTCAAGCGTAGGTTGGCGTTGGTTATTTTCATAGCGATTGTATTGCGGCAGGGCTACGCCTAAAAATCGGGAAAATTCCGTTTGATTCATTTCGAGTTTATGTCGGTAGGATTTTAGATTATTGCGGATCATTTTCGATAATCACCTCAAGGATATATTTCGACGTGGATTGCGCTTATTCCTTGTTTTTAATTTAGTTATGAAGTAAGCTAATCTTAACGAAATAGAGGGCGACCGTGTTACCGAAAGTAGACCGTGCGAGGCATCGATAGGCTAGCGCTAGGCTTTACGGGAGTTTTTACGAATATGTCGGTTTCCTAAACCGTGCGTCGCAGGTTCGATTCCTGCCGGGGCCGTACCTACAAAGTCAAAAACAGCAAGGGTTTGAGAGGATTCTCTCCCTTGCTGTTTTTGCTGAGATTGACCAGAAATATGAAGCAAGGAGTGTTAAGTATGTTGGACCTGGTATTTTACTAATAATCGCTATTATTGTATTGGTGGTTTTTATAATATTAAAAATATCAAAATCAAAGAAATAAAGAGTCCTTTGTCTATACTTTGAATTTAGAAAAGGGGATGTCTAAAAAGTCCCTAAAATAAATCAGGTGGAGAGAAACGATTTGTTTTTCTCCACCTGATTTTGTGTTTTTATGGTTTTTCCCTGAAAATAGTAGGCGAGTGCCTGCCACTTTCAG
>NZ_BORB01000060.1:0-16518 GCF_018332955.1 Lederbergia ruris | reverse complement strand
AATGGTCCAACAGGAAGTGTAGTTAATTATTGAGTTGTTAGCAAGTGGCTTTTTCTTTTATGCATAGCCCTATAGGCCATGCATAAAAGAAGTGCCATAACCTACATTTTTAGTTTGCCATAAACATTCATCGTAAGATGAGAGACCTAGAAGGAGCTAAAGGAAGTGAAACAAAAAATGGCCTTTTTAAAGTATTAATTTTGTGGTAGATGCTTTTCCGACTTTAAGGGCCAAAGTAAAAATTTTTCGTAGCTAGTCATAACGAATAACTTTACAGTATTCAATGTAAAGTTATCCGTTAACCCCGACTGGTGCTATTAATCTACTATCTTATAGGGTTTGTTGTTGCTGAAACTTTGTTCTAAATTTTCCTGGAGACATTCCCATTTCTGTTGAAAACACACTAGTAAAATAATGAATCGTGTTGAAACCGGTAGTCTCAGAAATTTCTTTAATGGGCAGAGTGGTATCTGATAGAAGGATGCCCGCCTTTCTAACTCTCTCTCTTTTTACATAGATTGAAAATGACTGACCTAATTCCTCTTGAAAAATCCGAGATAAATGTCTTCCGGAAATATGAAGATAATCCGCTACATCATTCAGTTTCAACGGTTGAGAAAGGTTGTCATTAATATATAGTTTCGCTTGGTAAACTAATGCCGAATAGGGACTGTATTTTTTCTCCTTTTTATAATTGGTTTGATGATCTATAAAATGACCCAAAATACTTGAAAAAAAAGAAGAACATATCCCCTGGAAACTGTCATTTAGTGAAGGGTAAGATCCAGATGCCATAACCAACAGAGAAGTCCAAAGTTTCACTATAGGGGTTTCTACAGCGTTCTTAATAATAAAGGATTTAGTGCCTTCTAAATCAGAAAATAAATCTATAATTTCTTTTTTGGACTTTCTTTTGTTCAATTCAAATCCAACAAAGATAATCTTCAGACCATTTTCGCTTAGAATTTGATGCTGGGTATAGGGACGAGAAAGAAAGATTACCCCCTGTTCTAATGAATATATTTGATTATTATCAATATAATGGCCTTTTCCATCGACAATATAACATAGTTCAAAAAATGAATGTTGATGCGGTTTATTATTGTAATGTTTTGGCCATGCATCCCAATAATGAACTAAAATAGAAGCATTGCTTCCATTAATTGAGACATTCCTCTGGTTGAGTAAAATCGCACCCTCCTTAAACGAATCGGTCCATTCCATTACAATTTCCCCCTTTCATTTATATAAACAATCCCTCTATTTTTGTTTTCATACTAGCATAATTTTTCTCATTGGTATAATAAATGTCTCCATTTTATAAAAATATGACTGAATTCTAAAAAGAATAAGGGGGGGGACTAGCTTATACTCTAGGTAAAGGTATTCCGAAAAAGTTTGTCGAAAATGATAAGTATTAGAAATCATTGATTTCCAAATTTAATTAAAAGATATAGTGAAATTATCGGTTTAGGAATGGATGTGAAAGGTTTTATGAACACATATGCAATTGCTTTTGATGTTGGAGGTTCGTTTATTAAATCTGCAGTTTTAAACCAAGATGGGGAAGTGGTCCCCAATTCATATGCAATTTTCCCCTCAAAATCAAAAGAAAGCAGGGAAAATATTATTAAGCATTTAGTGTTTCTTATAAAGGAACAGGTAAATCGAATTTTAGATATTAATTTTAAAATAACTGGAGTTGGTTATGCATTTCCAGGCCCATTTGATTATGAAAATGGAATAAGTTACATCAAAGATGTTGACAAATTTGAACAGTTATATAATGTAAATCTGCGCCAATTATTATTAAGTAAGCTACGCAAAGATCATTTATTTAAATCAAAAATCCATGATGATTTTCAAATTGTTTTTGAAAATGATGCTAACTTATTTGCCTTAGGTGAACAAATAGCTGGAAATGCTGGCTCATACAAAAAAACCATCTTTATCACGATTGGCACTGGAGCAGGTTCGGCATTTATGGAGAATGGGAAGTTAATTAAAAATAGACATGATGTACCGAAAAATGGATGGATCTACAATCAACCTTTCAAGAATTCAATCGTAGATGATTATATTTCGAAAAGAGGCATCTTACGGCTAGCTAAGAATTTAGACATCACTGTTGCTGGAGATGAGGTCAAAACTTTAGCAGAAATGGCACAAAGCGGTAATCCTAAGGCAAGGGAGGTATTCTATGAATTTGGGAAAAATATAGGAGAAGTATTGAATTCACACATTCTTACTTTTAGGCCTGATGCAATAATATTTGGTGGACAAATAGCAAAAAGTAAAGCTTTGTTTATAGATGGAATTTTTGAAGTGCTTGAAGATAAAACAGTTACTATTGATTGTTCACTTGAAAATTCGTTCCATACATTCATTGGTGTTGCAAATTTATTAAGTCAAGCTGTCCCTAAAAAGTAGTAGTTCCTCTTAGTATGAAAGAATATTCTATGAGGATATCCGTTAATTTGAACAAATAGTTGCTTGAATATAATGGTGCCATTTATAAATAAGTGCGTTCACCCGAAGATTCGCCTTTTTGTTTTCTATTAATAAATGTCCTCATTTTATAAAAATGTGACTGTATTTTATAAAGATTAGCATAATATAACAGTCTATAATAATAGACAAACGAAAGGGATATAAGGAGGTTTTGAAATTTAGGAGTTTTTCATTTTTGTGTTTAAAGTAGATTGGCATGTTCGGTCCTCTTGATAGATAAATTATAAATTTTAAACAGAGAAAGCAGGGAATAAGTTGAGTAACTTTGATCACCATCCAGAAATAGTCGTTTCAAGTTCAAGTAAACATGCATGGGAAGGCTATGGGAAAATTATTGAGGAACTCAATCATCATATAAACAGATTAGAAAAGAAAAAAAAGATCCTTACTATAGATTGTTATCCGGGTGTAAGAATTGAAGAAATAAAGAACAATTTAGTTTCGAAAATTGACTCGAGTTATGATCTGTTTTCCGATGAATTGTATTACTCAAGCCATAGGGTAACGGAAATGCTTCAATACCATTTAACAACTGATAGAGTATTTGGAAGAATGTCACTTCATAACTTCCATGACTTTTTAGATGAAAAGCTTTTAGAAGAGGCGAGAGAAACGATTGAAAGTATTGAAAGTGGATTAATTGTTGTCTATGGGGTTGGTGCCAGTCTAATATACCATCCGGATATCCTTGTTTATGCGGATTTAGCAAGATGGGAAATTCAAAAAAGATACAGCCATAAAGAAATTTCTAATTGGAAGGCTAATAATATGGAGGAAGATCCAGTACGAAAAATAAAAAGAGGATATTTTTTCGAATGGAGAGTTGCTGATCGACATAAAAAAAGACTCTATGAACGAATTGATTATTTATTAGATACAAATTGCAAAAGTCACCCCAAAATGATCACAGGATCAAATTTTTTAAAAGGATTAAGGCAAACGGTCAATCAACCTTTTAGGCTTGTACCTTACTTTGCTCCCGGGGTTTGGGGTGGTCAATGGATGAAGGAAAAATTTGGACTTGATCCATCGGAAGAAAATTATGCATGGAGCTTTAATGGGGTGCCAGAAGAAAATAGTCTCTTTTTAAAATATGGTGAAATTAAAATTGAAACCCCTGCGATTAATGTTGTTTTCAGGCATGCGGCTGAACTACTGGGTGAAGAAGTTTATGGGCGTTTTGGTTCCGAGTTTCCAATTCGGTTTAATTTTTTAGATACTATAGGTGGCCAAAATTTAAGCTTGCAAGTTCATCCTACTATAGAATATGTCCAACAAACGTTTGGCGCTCACTATACACAAGATGAGAGCTACTATGTAATGGAAGCCAAAGAAGATGCCACTGTTTATTTAGGTGTTAAAGAAGGTGTAGACAAGAAAGCAATGGCCATTGATTTAAAAAGCTCAAATGAAACGGGTGTATTCTTTGATGACGAAAGATATATTAATCAATTTCCCGCAAAAAAACATGATCACTTTTTAATACCGGCTGGTACCATTCACTCCCAGGGGAAAAATTCAGTGGTGTTGGAGATTAGTTCTACCCCAAATTATTATACTTTTAAACTGTGGGATTGGGGGAGATTGGGTTTGGATGGTTTACCAAGACCGGTACATTTAGAACACGGTTTCAACAATATCGATTGGGAAAGGAATGAAAGCTGGGCAAAGAATCACGCCATTAACTGTGTTAAAAAGGTAGATGAAGGTGAAGGATGGATTGAGGAAAGAACAGGACTGCATGAAAGGGAGTTTATTGAAACAAGAAGACATTGGTTCTCAAAACCAGTAACCCATTACACAAATGGTGGCGTCAATGTACTTAATCTCATTGAGGGAGAGGAGGCAATAATAGAAAGTCCTCTAAATGAATTTGATCCTTTCATCGTGCATTATGCTGAGACTTTCATTATTCCGGCGAAAATCCGTAGATATTCCATACGACCTTTTGGAAAAAGCAAGGGAAAGGAAATCGCTACAATCAAGGCATATGTTAGAACATAACACTTTTTAGTGAATACAAACGATGACAAATATTTTAATTATATAGAGGGAGGTAATTATGTTAAAGGTAGGAAAAGGATGGAAGTTATATCTCATTCACCATTCTCACACGGACATCGGTTATACGGATAGACAAGAAAAAATTGAGAGGTATCATGTAGATTTTATCAAACAAGCAATAGATATTTTGGAAGGGGCAGAAAACGGTAAGAACAACTATAAGGGCTTTAAATGGACATGTGAAAACTTTTGGCAGGTTGAGAACTTTTTGAGTCATTGTAACGATGAATACAAAGAGAAATTTGAATATTTTGTAAACAAGGGATTAATCGATGTTTCTTTAAATTACTTGAACATGACAGAACTAGTGGATCGTCAAGTTCTCGAAAAAATGCTAGCTAAAGGAAGGGATTATGCCAATAGAAAAAGATTAAGTTTAGATTCAGCTATGACTGCTGATATAAATGGTTTTTCTTGGGGATATTGTGAATCATTATATAAAGCTGGAGTTAGAAATTTATTTTCTTGTTTACATGCACATCATGGAATGCACCCATTATTTAAAAAGCAAATTCCTTTTTGGTGGGAGAGTCCAGAAGGTAATAAGCTATTAGTATGGAATGGTGAGCAATATCATTTGGGCAATGAATTTTTTATCATGCCAAATGCACATACATCTTACCAAATAGAAGACGAATTTGTAAATGACAAACATACAGATCATTTTCACATAGCGGAGAAAAGAATTTATCGCTATATTGAAAATCTTGAAAAGGATCATTACCCATATTCTTATGTACCTGCCATGATCTCAGGATTAATATCTGACAATGCTTCTCCGAATGGAAAAATCATAGAAACAATCAATAAATGGAATCAGAAACATAGTGATAACATCGAAATAGAGTTGATCACCTTAAACGAATTCTTCCGAATACTGAGAAAAGGGAATACTTTAGATATTCCTACCTACTCAGGCGATTGGAATGATTGGTGGGCAGATGGTGTAGGCTCAACCCCGGCACCAACCAAAATTTATAAAGATGCACAAAGAAAATATAATCTTTCTTATAAACTTGACCCGGAAGGGAAATTAGGAAAAAAAGATTGGATTAAAGCGGCGGAACAACAAATGATGATGTATGCAGAACATACATGGGGTTATTCCTCTTCAGTTTCTGAACCGTGGAATACTTTGGTAAATGACCTTGATTACAGAAAGGCGGCATACGCTGTCAATGCCAATCGTCTCGTTTCAAAAAATTTAGATGAAATATTAAGTGAAATGGGAGAGGTCTCTATACAACCGGATAGGGAAAAACTCTATAAAATCATTAATCCGCATGATAACTCAGTAATAGATAAAGTAATAGTGTATATAGAAGGATGGGAGAGTATTGACGGAAAGCGCATTGCTGAGGATATAGAAAAAACGCTGGAAGTCGTAGATCTAGAATCAGGAAATATACTGGAATGTCAGATTGAAATGACTGCCAGAGCCATTGAAATTGAGTTTATTATGGAGTTGGAACCTAGAGAAGAACGCATAGTAAAAGTTAGCAGAAAGAAGAACCCGTCCAAGGTATTAACAATTCAACACCATGCTTATAAAGGCGCAGAAGGTGTTGAGGATATTGCCCCTTATTCAAATAATAAGTTAGGGAACAGTACGCACGGAATTTCTACGCAATTTTATACGATTTTGTTTGATCATGTTCAAGGCATCAAAAGCATCAAAGATAGAAAGAACAATCGAGAATTAGTTCATTCTAACTTTCAATATGCCCCATTTACTGGAATCTATGAAAAAACAGATGTTCAGACTACTCCTTATGAAGAAAGAAGAAGAATGGGACGTAATCGTAAAGGAAGACTTACAAACCGTTATGCTTCAAAACTAAAGAACATTGAATTACTAATAGATGGACCAGTATATGTCTCTATTAAAATGGATTATGAACTGGAAGGAACGAATCTATACAGTTTACTAGTTAAAGTATACAAGGATTTGCCAAAAATCGAATGTAAAGTAAGAATTCATAAGAAATCTGAGTGGGCCCCGGAAAATTTATACATTTCCTTACCTTTTACTTTAGGGAATAATACGGAATTATTTGTCGACAAGACAGGAACGGTATTTCGACCAGCTATTGATCAACTGCCTGGAAGTAATACGGAGTTTTATTTGCTGCAAAATGGTTTGTCCTTTCTCGATAATGATAATAATGCGTTCATTGTTGCTATAAAAGACAGTCCTCTTATAACCTTGGGAACATTAGATCACCACTTAATAGAGCTATGTGGGGAAGGTACTCACTATAAGAATAAAGAGGTAGTTTATTCGTGGGTTATGAACAACTTTTGGGAAACAAATTTTAAAGTAGATTTATCTGGTTTCTATGAATTTGAATATCAGTTATTTTTGGCTACGGATGTAGTAAGCGAAAAACAAGCCATGGTAAAATGCCAAGAATTAAATGAAGGTTTAATTGGGGTTCCAATTTAAAATTTGAGGGGGATATTATGAAATTCAAAAAGTTGATCGTTTTATTGGCAGTTTCAATGATAGCAATTTTAGGGTTGGCTGCCTGTGGTGGTACAGGAACAAGTTCAAAGGCCCAAAATGTTGTAGAAATTCAAACTGATAAAAGTGGTGAAAGCAATAATGCTAAGGGAGCATTGCCCATTATTAAAGAAAAATCAGGATTGGATCTAAAATATGTGCCTACACCGGATTATAGTGCGTATCAAACGAGTATTCAACAGTCTTTATCTACCAAAAAAGCACCAGCATTATTTACATGGTGGACAGGAAGTCAGATGGACAATTTAGTAGAAAATGATTTATTAGAAGATTTGACCGAGGAGTGGGAAAACTACTATATAAAAAATGGTGTTAATGAAGAAATAGCAAAATCACTAACGATTGATGGGAAAATTTATGGTGCCCCACTGAACATTATTTACAACGGGGTATTCTACAATAAGGAAATATTCGCAAAATACAATTTAGAAGAACCGGATACTTTTGATGACTTCATTAAGATATGTGATACTTTGCTTGATAATGGTGTTACACCTATTGGTATAGGAAACACCTGGCAATCATTTGTTTGGCCAATGGCATTAATGGGAAGTATGGATGCTGATTTATACGATGAATGGACCGAAGGTAAAGCTAAATTTACTGATGAAAGAGTAAAAGCTGTTTTTTATAAGTGGTCTGATATGCTCGCTAAAGGGTATTTTTCAGAACAGCAGCAAGATCAAGTGAAGGATTTTGCTACTGGTGAAGTAGCAATGATTTATAATGCTACTAATCTATTGTCCGGTTTCGCTGAAGACTATGGTTTTGTATCGGGAGAAGATATTGACATGTTTACATTGCCAAGTATGGATGATGGTAATAAACCAACCGTTTTCTATGAAGTTGCACCAATTTTAGTAGGGAAGAACAGTAAAGATAAAGAACAGGGTATCAAGATTCTAAGATCTTATTATGATCAAGATGTTCAACAAGCTTATGCAGATGTAAGTGGAATGGCTTCTGTATCTAGTGTTAATTTAAAAGATCCTATTAGTAAACAAATAACAGAAGAAGCAAACGATACAGAAAATTTTAATTTAAAATTAAGGTATTATGAGCAATTTTTGCCTGAAATCATTAATTTGTCAATTGATGAGTATTGGAAAATAGCTGCTGACCCATCGGAAAAACAGGTGGATAGTAGTTTGGAAGCCATACAAGCTGAACAAGATAAACTGAATCCATAATAAAAATGTTCAATAGAATGCACTTGTTCATTAGGAGACAAGTGCATTTCTTCCAAAAAGGGGAGTAGTATGAATGAACAGTAATCAAAGAATAACTCAAAAGATCATTCCCTATTTATATGTATTACCAGCTGCACTGATTGTATTGGTTTTCTTTATTAGTTCTTCCGCATTTACTTTTTATGCTAGTTTTACAGATTGGTCAGGTTTAAATAAATTAGAGTTAATAGGGATAACTAATTATATAGAATTATTTAAAGATGGATACTTTGTACAATCCTTAATTAATACAGTTATCTGGGTATTTGCTGGTTTGATTATACCTGTTTTGATTCCTTTAGTTTTAGCTATATTAATAACTAAAACTAGATTCACGGGTACGTACAAAAATATATTTTATTTACCCAATGCGGTTTCTCCCACTATTGGTGCACTCATTATGACCGCATTATTATCGAATTATGGCATACCAAAAATATTAGGAATGATGGGGTTCGAATCTCTAGATACTTATTGGTTAGGGATACCTTATGTCAATACTTTGGTTATGATTGGTGCTAGTGTATGGCAAGGTATTGGTGTTAATTTAATCCTCTTGGTTGTCGGATTAAATAATATCCCTTCAGAACCGGTTGAAGCCGCACAAATAGATGGTGCTTCTGGTTTTTCTTTATATAGTAAGGTTGTATTTCCTCTGCTAAAGCCTACATTGGTAATTGTTATCTTGATGTCAATCGTTAATAGTTTTAAAACATTCGATATTATTTGGTTGATGACCAATGGAGGGCCATACAGAACCTCGGAAACACTTGCTGTAACCATGTATAAAGAAACATTTGTTAATGGGAACTATGGTTATGGAGCTGCAGTGGCAACCATATTATCTATAATTGTTTTGTTTATTTCATGGTTCTATTTAAAGAAAACATTTGAAGGGGAAGAAAACTAATGGGAACACTAAGAAAATCAAATTCTAAATTACTGAATGTTATTTTAAGTTTAGTTGTATTTTTATGGATATTCCCATTTCTATTTGTCCTATTCAATAGTGTCAAAACAGGTAGTGAATATAATCAAGGCAATTTTTGGGATATCCCGAAAGGTTTTTCTATCATAGAGACAATGGAGTATATCACCTCAAGAATTTCTATTGGATCAGCTTTATTTAATAGTCTTTTCTATGGCATCGTCGGTACATCATTGGCTATCTTTTTTGCAGCACTGGCAGCATATGGTGTGACTAAGTTAGACATTAAAGGGAGATTTTATTGGTTTTTATTGATATATAGTGGAACTGTATTTCCGTTTCAAATGTATTTGGTCCCCGTTTATCGCGGATATATAAGTACTGGCCTGTATGATACAAAAATCGGTATGATTGTATTCTATGCAGCTATCTGTATTCCATTTTGTACTTTTGTATTAAGAAATTTCTTTCAATCGATTAGTAATGAATTAACAGAAGCGGCAAAAATGGATGGTGCAAGTAACTTTAAAATCTTCTATAGCATTTTTTTACCAATGGCCAAAGCTCCGATTTCGGCATTATTTCTGTTCCAGTTTTCATTTATATGGAATGACTTAATATTTGGCTTGACTTTTAGTAAATCGGATACTGTTCGTCCTATTATGCCTTTGCTATCCCAACTTACATCAGCTACCGGAGCAACCTCGAATGTACCGGCTATGTTATTGGCGTGTATTATGGCATCTATACCGACTGTTTTAGTCTATATCATATTGAATAAAAACTTTGAACAAGGATTTATACTTGGCGGAAAATAAACAAGAAGGTGATCGAATGAAAAATGTGCACGTCGTTTTTAAAACTCATTTAGATATAGGATTTACAGATTTAGCTGAAACCGTTTTACAGAGCTATATTCGGGAGTATATTCCTAATTCTATTAATTTGGCTGAAAAATCAGAAGGTAGATTTATTTGGACGACAGGATCTTGGCTTATTTCTTATTTTCTCAAATGTCCAGAAGTACCCGAGTATGAAAAAAATCGTATGCGAAGTGCTATTCAATCTGGATTAATAAGATGGCATGGCCTTCCTGTAACGACGCACACTGAACTTATGGATGAAAAACTTTTTGAATATGGTTTGTCTATTTTTAAAGAGTTGGATAAAGAGTTTCATAAAAAGACTATTGCTTCAAAAATGACAGATGTGCCAGGTCATACGATTGCAATTGTTCCATTGATGGCTAAGACAGGTTTAAAATATTTGCATATTGGAGTCAATGCAAGTTCAGCAATGCCGGCTGTACCAGAAATGTTTGTTTGGAGGGCGAGGGATGGGTCCGAAATCATTGTCCATTACGCTAAAGATTATGGACAAACATTTGAAAGAGACGGCTGGGAAGACATTTTATATTTTGCACATAGTCATGATAATCAGGGACCACCTAAGAGTTTAGAAGAAATAAATCAATTATATGAAACTCTAGCAAAGCAATATCCCGATAGCAATATAATTGCTTCTTCTCTAGATGATTTTGCTAAAGTTGCTTGGGAGAGAAGGTCCGAATTACCAATTATTGAAGAAGAGATTGCTGATAGCTGGATTCATGGAATTGCTTCGGATCCCAAAAAGGTTTCCAACTATAGAAACTTATTATTATTAAGGGATAAATGGCTATTGGAGGAATCTATGACCATTGATAGCCAAGAGTATAAGAACTTTTCGGATTACCTATTGTTGATTGCAGAGCATACTTGGGGTGGTAATGGAAATGTGTTTTTACCCGATTATAGAAACTATCGAATAAAGGATTTTGAAAATGCCAGAGCAAAAGATCGAATCGAAATAAATAAAAATAGATCAACTATGGACTTTGCCGATTTAATGGCGAGTATTAGTACCAATATTAATGATAGATATTATGAGACAAAAAGGTCTTATGCCCTTTATGAGAAATCGTGGCAAGAGCAACGAAATTATATAAATCAAGCCATCTTTGCACTAGAACCGGCTCATCAAAAAGAGGCAATGCAGTTGATCAATAAAAAAGTCAAGATCCTAGATATAATTCCCGAAAGAGGCAAGGAAATTAAAATAGGCAAAGAGTATATAATTGGAGACTTTAGGGTTGTTTTCTCAGAATCTGGTGGTTTAAAACAAATTAGGATAGGTGGTTATGATTTTCTTCAAGGGGATAATCGGTTTGGTGAATTATCGTACGAACGCTTTGATTTTCATAACTATAATAAATATCTTAGTCAATATAGTAGACTAGATCAACAAACAGCTAGTTGGGCTTTAGTAGATTTTGCTAAAAGAGGTATTGAAGCTTATCCTGAAATTCAACATGAAATCATGAAACCAATCATCGAAAAATCTGCACTACAAAAACCAGCGGATCATGTAAATGTGATCTTTGATTTATCCTTTAGAAATAACGCAATGGACTTATGGGGTGTACCGAAAATAGTGCAATTAGTCTATACTTTTAATGCTGAAAAGCATACCATAGATGTTTCATTAAAATGGAAAGACAAAAAAGCTAACAGAATGCCAGAAGCCTATTGGTTTGAAACTACCTTAGATGTATTAAACCCTTATCGTTGGCAAATGCATAAGCTTGGTGAATACCTTTCCCCATATAACGTGCTATCCGGCGGAAATCGTGATATTCATGCCCTTACTGAAAAGGGACTAAAGTACACTGGAACCGAAGGTGAAATCGATATATCAAGTAGGGAAGCACCTCTAGTTTCTTTTGGTCATAGGGGCCTACTTAACTTTGATAATAAACAACGGCCTTTAAACAACGGGATTTTTGTTAACCTTTACAACAATGTTTGGGGTACAAATTTCCCTGCATGGTTTGAAGATGATATGACCTTTCACTTTAATGCAAAGTTTGATATGAATTAACATAAAAAGTTTAAGGCGTTTGGAAAAATCGCAATATCTATATGAATAACAGTATGTGTATTACAAGACTTAACAGTGAACATGAAAAGAAAAATAATATAAGTTTTCAGACAAAATTTAAAACATATTTGTGTGCTGGATGACACAAAAATTTAAAAGTATGGTTCCCTTGATTAGTTATTTTTAAAAAATAATATATTAAACACTGGAGGAATAAACTTTGAAAACTGAATTAAGAAATACTAATATTCAAGATACGCACAATTCCGGTAATGTGATTCGTTTCTCTGCAGAGAACTCTATTTTTTTTGTAAAGCAGGAAGACGTATTAAAGCAAGTGATTTTTGTGCACATTGAGTTAGATGAAAGAATTTCCAATGCAGATTTAATTTTGACTAGTAAATATGGAAAAACAGTTGAGAGAGTAGGTAGAATTGGATCGGGAAAGTCAACATTTGAACTGTACGTGCCTGAGGTAAAAGAACCAACTAGCTATCGCGTCATATTACGATGGGATTCAAACGAAATTGGTGATTCAGTTACAGTTTTACCTGAGAAACATTGGACAATTCATATTGTACAACATTCACACTTAGACATAGGATATACTGATCCCCAATATGAGGTTTTGGATCATCATCTATTATATTTAGATCAAGTGTTGGAACTATGTGATGCAGATAAGGAAGATCCAGATACAAATTTCAAATGGGTTATAGAGGTAACTTGGCCTTTAAAATATTGGTTGAAAAGTCGTCCGAAAAGACAGGTAGAAAAGATGTTAGGCAGAATAAAAGAAGGCCGGATTGAAGTTGCAGGTGCGTATATGAGTATGCATACAGAAGCGTATCATATAGATGAACTTGCACGCACATTTGAAACTGCTCAACAACTACGTGATGAATATGGGATAAAAATAGACACTGTATTGCAGACCGATGTTCCAGGTCATACAAAAGGTTTTTTAAAGTGTTTAACACAAATGGATATTAAATATTTTTCTGTAGCACACAATTATGCGGGACGATCTATTCCACATTTATTACCTGGCGAAAAGTTGCAACGTCCTTTTTATTGGCAGCAAGAAGATGGTCAAAAGGTTCTGGTATGGTATACGGATACGCCACATGGTGTTTATATGGAAGGAAATCGACTAGGGATTGCAGACGGCTATAAAGAAACTTTTCAAAAATTACCAGAATTATTTCAACAACTAAAAGAGGAGAATTATCCTTTAGATACTTTGCATCTTCGAGTTCAGGGTTCATATTGGGATAATGCGGGGCCAAGCATAACTCCATCAATGGTTGCTAAACAATGGAATGCAAAATGGGCTTTTCCTAAATTGATAACCTCGACAAACAAGCAGTTCTTTGAAACGATTGAATCTAAAGAAAACATTAGTATACCTACTTTTAAAGGTGATTGGAGCGACTGGTGGGCTGATGGCATTGGTCAAGGTGCATACGCAAATGGGATAAATCGCCGGTCTCACCATTTGTTAAGGTCAGCCGAGACATTTCATTCTATAGCGGCTATGCACGATAATCATTATGTTTACCCTAAGGAAGGTCTTCAAAAAGCATTTGAAAACATGGTTCTATTTGATGAGCATACGTGGGGTGCTTGGAACCCTTGGGATAAAACATTATCAAATAATACTTCAGGAGAAATACAATGGAATATCAAAAAGGGATTTGCTTTGAATGCCTATAATCTAAGTTTAACAGAATACAGAAGAGCGCAAAATTTATTAATTAATAGTTTAGAATGCGAGTATGACAAAAAAAGTAGCACTATAGTAGTATATAATCCCGAGTCGTTTATGAGAACTGACAAGGTAACTGTTTTTATTCCGCTTGGCAAAATTGATGTTAGAAAACCTTTTACAATCATTGATCAAGATAATGGAGAAAGGATTCCTTTTTCTACAGATTTACGTATAGAAAGCACTCCAAAACCTCGAGGGGCATTTGTTACATTTATCTCAGAAGACATTCCTTCTCTTGGATTTAAAACGTATAATATTTTTGAAATAGCTGAAAAAGAAGAGCAAAATGAAGATTTAATAAACAAAGAATCTAATGTTTTAGAAAATAACTTTTACAAGATAGTGTTCGATCAAGAAACGGGCGGAATAACGAGTATAATGGACAAAGAAATTAATCAGGAAATCGTAAACTCTAAATCATCCTTTCAATTAAATCAGTATGTTTACGATCGCTATACCACAGCTCCACGTTTTAACCATTTATCATCCCGTGTAACCGGCGATTCGAATACTCTTGGGAAACGAAGTACGGCAAGCCTTGCAAAAGTTGAGCAAGTTAAGTCGAACTCAGTTTATCAAAAAATGAAAATTACCTTACATGCACCAGGTTGTGAGTGGATTGTGCAGGAAGTGACACTATACAAAAATCTAAAAAGGATAGACATTGTTAACCGATTGATGAAAACTGAAACAGAAGAAAAAGAAGCAGTTTATATCCCTTTTCCATTTAAAGTAGCAGGTGGAAAAGTAAGATACGAAACAACGGGTGATTACGTATCACCTAATGATCCTCACGTACCAGGTTCATGTCATTATATGAAGGCCATTCAGCACTGGCTATCTGTTAGTAATTCAGACTATACAGTTTTATGGGGAACAATGGAAGCGCCATTAATTCAACTGGAAAATATTCATATACCTTATGCACCTTTTGAAAAAACCCTTCCATTAAATGAAGCCCAGACAATATATTCTTATGCTCTACACAACATTTGGGATACGAATTTTCCTAATAAGCAAGGAGGAGAGATTGAGTTTCATTATAGTATTTCAAGCCATTCTGGTGCTTTTAAGCCAATTGAGGCATATAAGTTTGGCACTCAAGTTCAAAATCCAATCTCAGGAATAACAGTTCCGTATAAAATACAAAATAAAGGGGACTCTTTTGTTACTTGTGATAGAAATAATATCCAGATTCTAAACATTAGAAAATTAGAAGGAAATCGATTTAGTATTCGCATTCAGGAAATAAGTGGTAAAGATACGATTGTTACTCTTGGTTTTGGTCAGGTGAAAATAGATAGCGCCTATACTTCTAATATTGCAAACGGTAATTTATTAAAGATAAAAAATAATGAGGCTAATGTAACCGCTAAAGTTAATAAAAATGATATACAAACAATTATTATTGATATAAGAAATGACTGATTCTCTAAAGAATTGCTTTAACTAGAAAAATGCTTGGGTCTAACCACATTGCTGTCCGATAAGTCCCTAAAATGGAACAAGTGGAGAAAAACGGGTCGTTTTTCTCCACTTGTTTTTCAATTGTAACCGTCAAGTAGTTTTGAAGTTTAAATGATAATCTGAGAATCCCAAAAAATGTTGCTCCATTGGGGATCCGGCATTGCCTGATAGACACGTTTAGGCTCCGTTTTAGGAATCCCATATTTCTTACGATGTTCTTTAACATAACTCTTCACTGTGCTATTTCCAACGTAAATCTGGATATCTCTCTTTCAACCAATCATGAACCTGTGACGCAGAAAGGCCAGGGTGCTCATCAAACGAAGATGATCGGAGCCAACTTATACAACGCTCTAATTGTTTTTTATTAAAATAACTAGAGCGTTGGGTTGCAGCAAAGGTAAACTAACATTCCATATTAGTATTATCAATTTTTCTATATTCTCCAGGTGTTATTCCTTCATACTTTTTAAAGAAACGAATATAACTATTTACATTGTTATATCCTATTTGTGCCGCTATTTCTCTGATAGTATAGTTACTATTCGTTAACAATATTTTACTTTCTGTTAAACGTCTTCGCGTTAAATATTCAACAATAGTTATTCCCACGTTTTGTTTAAAAATTCTACTAAGATATGAGGGATTTAAGTTGACTAGTTCAGCTATTTGATCAACTGAAATGTCATCTTTATAATGTTTATTTATAAAGTTCAACACAATATCTATATTGGACGTATTGTTCTTATTTTTTTCTTTGGAAATATACGATGTGATTTTAGTTAAAACAAAAACCATCCATTCATGAATCGAATCAATTGTTTCCTTCTTAGCTATTTCTTGATAAATCATGTAATCCTTACCTGTATTTGGCAAGTAAAAAATGTATGAAATGGCATTTAAAAATGCATGCCACTTGTCGCCTCCAATTATTGCTGTATTAATGATTCTTTATAACTAAAACTCTCACCGTTAAAAAGTAGTAAATGTGAATGATGAATAAGTCGATCAATCACAGCCTCTGTTAATATTGGATCCCCAAAAACATGATTCCATTGTCCAAATTGAAGGTTGGTAGTAATCACCAAGCTTTTGTTTTCATAAC
>NZ_BORB01000059.1:0-16809 GCF_018332955.1 Lederbergia ruris | reverse complement strand
CCCACCATTAGTTGATTCGACACCAATAACGGTAGGGTATTTTGAGAGGGCTGGCAAGCCTTTTATTTTTGTGCAACCTTCTAACATTTTGGTTGCAATTCTCTTAACTTTTATTTTGCACTAAACACGTAGCTATACAACGATTAAAGATGTTAAGTTCCATCCTACATTTACTGCCAGTAAACAATTTAAAAATTATCGAGTATACCCGATTGATCAAGCAAACGAAAAAGGTTTTACTGACCATACGCAGAAAGAGTTCAATCAATTTATGTTTTCTAAATAGATAAGCGCATACCTGGGAAAATTCCAGATATGCGCTTTTTCATATTTTTAAAGGACGTTTTACATTCATCCCTACTATTTATATTCATAAATTGGTTCATCTTGCTTTTCATCATAATCAACGTGTAGATCATATTCATCAAAATACCAGATGTCACGTGTTTCAATAAAATAGGTAATTCCGTTTTTATTCATTTCTATGCCTGGATCCATTGGTTCTTCCTTATTCACACCTAAAGAGAAGCCTTGTTGAATCGGGCTTGATCCACCATAACGAACATAGAAACGGACAAAATCACCTGTATGTAAAAACAATTCCGATTCAAACCATTCTGCCGCTCTATCGGTTAATTTGATTTCCATTTCTAACCCTCCGCTCACGTTTTAATCTATTTGTATTTTTTCTTTTACCTGATCAAGCAAACCTTCTTTTTTCAAAACTTCTATCTGTTTCTCTCCAAGTAAATCAAAATGAGAATAACCATCTTTGCGGTGGTGAATCCATTCTTCTTTTAATTGATAATCTTTTCCCCATTTAGCCAATTTCACCAAATCGCGACAACCTACTTTTGTCACGGACTTGCATTGAGGAAAGCGATCATCTATCCAATAATGTGTTAGAAAGGCTATTTTCCCTTGATCAATTGCCTGCTTCCAATGCTTTAATTCGGTTTTTGTTATCCCAAACGCCATTTATTGATTTCCTTCTACTTCAGGATCTTTTTTTGCTTTTAAATAAGTAGTGTGCCAATCTGGATAAAGCTTTCGTAGGGAAACAGGTTTAAAACTATCCTTCTTCACACATACGTGTTTTGAAAAACCAGTTACAGCCAAATCCTTATTATTTGTATAAATCTCATAACCATAAGTTGTCCTAAGACCATTATATTCTTCAATCCACGTTCTAATTTTAACTGGCTGACCATATTTAACAGGCTTATGGTAGGACACTTGAATGTCAACGACCGGAGCTAAAATTCCGTCCTCTTCCATTTCTGTATAACGAAACCCTAAATCCTCAATTAGTTTTGTTCTGCCAATTTCCATCCAAACAAGATAATTTGCATGGTACACAATTCCCATTTGATCTGTTTCAGCATATCGAACCTCTAGATTCGTTTCTGACACAAACATCTACTATCACCTTCTTTTTCCTTATGTTCATTTTATCACATTGCTTCATTTTCTAAAAAGAATATGGATTTGATTATAGTATCTTTCCAAGAAAAAACCGGCCTTTAAGCCGGTTTTTGTTGATTACTTATATTGGTTTTCTTGTGCCGCCGCTTCATCTTTTAATTCTTCACGCATACCCTCAAGACTTTGTCGTCTTTTTTCATTTTTCTTGGAAATTTTCTCTCTTTGTTCTCCATCAGAAAATTCCATTGTTGCTTCTGCTTCTTCCATATTGTCGATAGTATTGTGGATCATCTCTTGTAATTTCTCCACATTATCACTGCGATCATCTGGTTTAGGTTGATATTTATCGTTTGCCAAAATAAAACACCCTTTCTGTCAATGTAATATTTATTCCCCTTTAGTTTGTATTACATCAGGACTTTTATTTGTTTTATTGGCCATCTTTTTTCCTTTATTGGCATCAATTGCCACACTTTTTTCTCCGAGATGATCTGGAGTAAAGTTTTGCTGACTATGTTTTGATTTACTCATTTTTTTCTCCCCCTTTCCATCATAGCTTTAACGGAATGGGGAAGATTTATGAGGATTATTTACGCTCTTTTTGTGTGCTTTTCTTCCAATTTAGCTTCTATTTTTTCAATTGCTTTTGAATCGTTAATCAATGCTTGTTTATTTTCTTGTACAAGATCAGAAAAAGATTTTCTACGTATTTTTCTCACTATGTATCACTCCCTCACGATTTCCTCTTATTACTATTTACAAAAAGGCGACTGACTAAACCAAATTTTCAAACTTTTGTTTTTTAAAGAAAACACTTTGTCTTAAAACTTTTGACAAAGTGCTTTCTTGTACGGGATGTACTGACTCCCGCGTTGCCCACAGGACGTGGGCGATTTTCAGCGGAAAGATCCAACTATTAAGCAAGTTTCCCGCGAAGAACAAGTTGTAAGATTCCTCCATTGCGGTAGTAGTCAATTTCTACTTCCGAATCAAAGCGAACCATTGCTTCGAATTCCTTCTTCGTTCCATCTTCAGCTACGGCTGTTACTTTAATAATATCACGTGGTTTAACTGTTTCATCAACATGTACATTGATAACTTCTTTTCCAGTTAAGCCAAGAGTTTCGGCATTTTCGCCTTTTTTGAACTGGAGTGGTAATACACCCATCATAGCCAAATTCGAACGGTGAATTCTTTCAAAGCTTTCAGCAATTACTGTTTTAATTCCTAGAAGATTTGTCCCCTTGGCTGCCCAGTCACGAGAAGATCCCATACCATAGTCTTTCCCTGCAAGAATAACTAGGCCTGTGTCTTCTTCTTTATAACGCATGCATGCATCATAAATAGGCATGACTTCGTCTGTAGGCCAATAAGTCGTGAAACCGCCCTCTGTACCTGGAGCAATTTGATTGCGGATCCGAATATTAGCAAAAGTTCCGCGCATCATGACTTCATGGTTACCCCGACGAGAACCATAAGAGTTAAAGTCACGTGGTTTTACACCTTTATCGATCAAATATTTTCCAGCTGGTGTATCTTTCCCAATCGCTCCAGCAGGAGAAATATGGTCCGTTGTCACGGAGTCCCCGAATTTTCCAACCACTCGTAGACCAGTAAGTGGTTTTACTGTTTCTAAGCCATTTGACAAGTCCTCAAAGAAAGGTGGATTTTGAATATAGGTTGAATCATTATTCCATTTGTACAATGGATCGTTACTTGTTTTAATTTCATTCCAACGCTTGTTATCATCAAAAACATGCTCATATTCTTTACGGAATAGTTCAGGTGTAACGGTGTTACGTACAGTTTCAGCTATTTCCTCTTTTGAAGGCCAGATATCCTTCATGAACACATCGTTTCCATTTTTATCTTTTCCAAGCGGTTCATTATTTAGATCAATATCGACCGTACCTGCAAGGGCATAAGCAACAACAAGTGGAGGTGAAGCTAAGTAGTTTCCTCGCACCAGTGGATGGATGCGCCCCTCAAAGTTCCGGTTACCTGAAAGAACAGAAGTAACCAGCAGATCATTATCCATAATGGCCTTTTCAATTTCCTCTTTCAAAGGCCCTGAGTTCCCAATACATGTTGTACATCCGTAACCAACCAGGTCAAAACCTAGTTTAGAAAGAAACGGCATAAGTCCTGCATCACGCAAGTAACCTGTTACAACTTTTGAGCCCGGAGCAAGCGATGTTTTGACATACTTCGGTACTTCTAAACCTTTTTCAACCGCTTTTTTCGCAAGTAGCCCGGCACCAAGCATAACGTAAGGGTTAGATGTATTTGTACAACTTGTAATGGCTGCGATCGCTACTGCCCCTGTCTTCATCGTAGTTTCATCGCCGTTATTAAATTTAACCGTTGCTTCTTTATCTATTTCTTTTGCAGTCAAGCCAAAGCCTTGATTTCCAGCAGGAGCTTGAAGAGCAACTTCAAAAGAAGATTTCATTTTTGATAGTGGAATCAAATCCTGAGGACGTTTTGGACCAGAAAGATTCGCTTCGATTTCAGAGAGATCTAATTCTACGATATCTTTGTAAACTGGATCCTCTTTATCCACTGTAAAGAACATATCATTTTCTTTTAAATATGTTTCAACTAGTTGGATTTGTTCTTCTGGACGACCAGTAAGACGTAAATAATTTAAAGTTTCATTATCTACCGGGAAAAATCCACATGTTGCACCATATTCTGGAGCCATATTCGCAATCGTCGCGCGATCTGCTAATGGTAAACTTGCGACCCCAGGACCATAGAATTCAACAAATTTCCCTACAACGCCATGTGAACGAAGAACTTGTGTAACCTTTAAAGCCAAATCAGTCGCTGTTGCACCATTTGGTAACTCGCCCGTTAATTTAACTCCAACTACTTCTGGAATTGGAAAATAAGATGGTTGACCAAGCATACCTGCTTCAGCTTCAATTCCACCTACACCCCATCCAAGCACACCTACACCATTAATCATGGTTGTATGGGAGTCTGTACCCACTAGCGTATCTGGATACGCATCAAAGTCTCCGTCAGGAGTTTCAACAGCATGTACCACATTCGCTAAATACTCAAGGTTTACTTGGTGAACAATACCTGTAGCAGGTGGTACGGCACGGTAATTTTCAAATGCTTTTTGTGCCCAGCTTAAAAATTCATAACGTTCAGCATTTCTTTCGAATTCAAAATCCATATTTGTTTGCAATGCTTCTGGTGTTCCGTAAGAATCAACCTGTACAGAGTGGTCAATCACTAAGTCTACAGGGATTTCCGGATTAATCTTTTCAGCATCTCCGCCCATGTCAGACATTGCTTTTCTAAGGGAAGCAAGGTCAACTACGGCTGGAACTCCTGTAAAGTCCTGTAAAATAACACGAGATGGCTTAAATGGAACTTCTCCTGTCACTTCGCTATCTTCTGCCCATTTTGCTAAATCTTCAACATGTGATTGTTTGATCACCCGTCCATCCATTTGACGAAGTACGGACTCTAACAATACCTTAATCGAGTATGGCAGACGTCCTACTTTAGCTACACCTGCATCGTCTAAAGCCGATAATCGGTAATAATTATACCGTTTACCGTTCAACTCAAAGGAAGAACGCGCTTTAAAAACATCATTTTTCGATTGTTTTCCCACAAGAATACCCCCATTTCCAAATTCACCAAACCTACTTGTTCTAAATAGGCTTAAAACCGCTAATTTCTCCTCAATATTATCTTATAATAATTATTGTTATAAGTAAATATTAAGAAAGTTATGGTTTTCAATAAATAAAACTTATGGCCTTATAAAAGAATCCAAAATCCAAGCCACTGTCCATCATATCAAAAAAAAGTAGGGATTGGAATAAAAATGATTTTTTGGAGAATACTATAAATTTAATATTAATCGAAGTAAACCCGACAACGAACATTGAGCTTTATTATTGTTTATTCCTTAATGAACATTATTTTCCAAATTCCTCCAATATGTTTATCCTCAACCTTTTCGGTCATAATAAAAACAAGTTCGTAAGTTTAATTAACATTCCAAAGGAGATGAATATAATGAGCTTTCTTTTATATCTAATCATTGGTGGGATAATTGGCTGGATTGCAAGTTTAATTCTCGGAAAGAATATCCCTGGTGGGATCATTGGAAATATAATCGCCGGGATTATTGGGGCTTGGATCGGTGGAGCTTTGTTTGGAGACTGGGGACCACAGATAGCCGGAATGGCGATTGTACCTGCCTTAATTGGATCATTGATTCTTGTCTTTATTGTGAGCTTAATTCTTGGAGCTGTTTCTAGAGGAAGAGACAGAGACAATGCCTAATCAGATTAAAAACCGGGAGAATAAACTCCCGGTTTTTTTAAGGTTTAATGTCATCTTCGGTATGATATTTTTCCTTATATAAATTCATGTAGTAAAGGACATCGTCTACATATTGATCACTATGATTATAAGTAAAGATCGCTTTTTCAAATTCTCCCTCTGCAGCACCTGAATGGGCTAAAAAATTAGCCGCACTAAAAATAGCATCTTCTACATCCCAAGGATCGGCTTTCCCATCACCATTCGCATCTATTCCATAACCATTGTACTTTTTTATAATGTTTGGATCTACTTTGTCTTTTTCTGGAATATCTCCCTCTCCTAGACCATCACAACTCGGATGACTCCACCCGACAAACGTACATGGCATAAACTGCATTGGGCCTTCTGCTCCTGCAGGTGATAACATAGGGTCCATAGTTGAAAAAATTGTTTCTACTCGATGATGAGCAGCTAATAAATACCAGGGCACCCCGAATTCTTGCTCGGCCGCTTTATAAATCGGAATAAATTCTTCTGGTATAAGTGGTTGCTCAGATCCTTGGTTATTTTCACTATATAAATGACCAATATAAAAAATCATACCCGTAATTAGAATGATAGGGAGCAGGACAACCATTAACACAATTCTTCTTCTGATTGATTGCTTCGTCTTTTTTGTCTTTTTATTTTTATACACTTTATTCAAACACGTATTCTCCTTAACATCGTACGTAATTTGGTGGAAATAAAAACATGTCAACATCCAGGGCAATGGGATTTACTATTTGTTTAAAAGCCTGCTTTTTGTCTACCCAAAAACATTAAAAAAAACAACTTATTTTACTCTAAACAAAGTGATTCAAAAAAGCAATTTTTTTAAATATCCCTTTACGAAAAAATAGACCCTCTTCATGTATGAAGAAAAGTCTATTTTGTGATCTTAAAAAATCTTACTTCCTTTACTCCTTTAATAAAAGGAGAATTTTCCCACGATCGAGTTCTTCAATATACTCATCTGGGAGGTTATTTCCCCAATCATACGTAGATCCTTCCTGGAGCCCCGTAACGATCGGTCCTATAGCTAATACTCCAGCGCCGGATGTCCATCCTGTTCCTGTGCCAGTCCCAGTTGGAATTCCGGCTGCCGTACCAGCACCAGCTAAAAATCCACTTAAAAAACCAAATGGCCCACTTGAGCTTTCATCATCTACATCCATTTTATCCGTTAAATATTCCGTTTTTTTGTCATCCCTAGCCAGCACGGAAAAATTGCTCCTCTTTACACCTTTTTCTTCATATTTCTTTATTTCTTCAATCACTTCATTTTCACTGTCAAAAACACCCACCACTTTAGAAGTGTCCATATGATTAGCCTCCTTTTTTTCTAGAATACCCATAGAATCTATAAATGAAACAAAAAAGACTGTCAAAAAGTGAAGTAGGAATCACTTTTTGACAGTCTAATTATTTAATCAAGAACTTTTATTTTTACAGAGCGGACACCAAATTTAGTGGCATCTGCTTTAGCTGGCATAAATATATCGATCTTATTTCCTTTAATAGCTCCCCCGGTATCACCTGCCACAGCAGTACCATATCCTTCAACATGTACTTTTGATCCCAATGGAATGACCTTTGGATCAACGGCGATGACTTTTTGATCTGGTTTTTTCTTAAGATCAATTCCTGTTGCAGTCACACCTGAGCAACCATTACAAGAAGCTGTATAGGCTGTGGCTGTAACTGTCATTTCTTTTCCAGCAGGCTCGTTATCAGTCTGCACCGGTTCAGCTTTCGTTTGTTCAACTTTTTGGGATTGAGCGGGAACAGCCTTTGATTCTTTTTGTTGCGGCTGATTATTTTCGACCACCTTATTATTCACTTGGATATGAAGTTCTTGTCCGGGATGAATCGTATCTCCATCAAGTTCATTCCACTCTTTTAATTGCTTAATCGTTACATTATAGGTACGGGAAATATCCCAAAGAGAATCTCCAGCCTCTACTTTATATATTTCTTCTGCTCCTTGAGCATCTAATGCTAATGTTTGATTAGGTAGAATGATGTCGGATGATAAATTATTTAGCTCTTTTAAGTGGTCGACTGTTGTCCCTTCATTATGTGATATACTCCATAAGCTGTCACCTTCTTGGACCTCGTATGTAGCCGCTGAAACACTGTTTACCCCAATACCTGTAACAGTAATGGCGGCTGCCATGGCGATTAAAGACTTTTTCATATTTATATCCTCCTTTTTGTTAGCCCCAATTGAACTAACATGTCTTATCCTAACAGAGGATTATAACAAGCCAGTAACAAAGCAATGTTCATTTCTTTACAATCCTATTTCAGGGCCTGAAATCTGTTTATCACGTTAAAACACTGGTATGGCATTCATTATCTATGAGTATAGTCCATCCCTTGTTTGCCGCCCAAACGATTTTTGCGCCGACACAAATCAATCCATTCAAACGTAAAATAGGATAAGGAGGGATCATTATGACGTTACTCGAAAGCAAAATCCCTATATATTTTGCTAGTATATTAGCTGGATTTGCTGTAATCGGCTTATTGTTTATCCCGAATGTATCAGGCATGCTTGGGCCCGTAGCGGGTATCTTAATGACCATGTCCGTAGTATTGATTTTACTATTCGCAGCAGCTATTATTCTAAAAGGACTATTCACCTTATTCAGTTCTTTTATTAAACAGTAACCAATGAAATATTAAAAGAGAAAATTAAAAATCCGCCTTGCATTTATTTTCTAAATGCAAAGCGGATTTTCTTTTATTGGAAGATCAAGTATAATTAAGAATTTATTTCAACAAACAATCTAAGTGCTTGTTTTTATAATTTTATATTCGCTATAATTAGTAGAATGATGTACGCTATGGGCTAGTAAGGGGTGAAAACATGCTTCACGGTTGGTTTTTATGGTTTATACTATTCTGGGTTGTTTTCCTTATCACTTTTATGGGGATAGGTGGATTTTTTATGTTTAGAAAGTTCCTTAAGCGTTTGCCTAAGGAAGACGGAAAATCAGACCTAGATTGGGAAGAATACTTCGTTAAAAAAACGAAAAAATTATGGACACCTGATAAAATGGCTCTGCTTGATGAATTAGTCAGTCCTGTACCCGAGTTATTTCGCGATGTGGCTAGACAAAAAATTGCTGGGAAAATCGGGGAATTGGCTTTACAAGAAAAGGTGAAAAAGATCGATTTAGATGTAATAATAAGAGGCTATATCCTCGCTACTCCTAAACGTGACCATAAATTTTTGAGAAAAAAGTTAGAGGAATTAAATATTGATATTACTCCTTATGAACATCTTTTTTAGAGCAGTTTGTTCTTCGAGGAAACAGAAAAAATAGGTTTGAATCAAATTTGGTTCAAACCTATTTTTTATACAATTAAAAACCTACAAAATCACCGAAAAGCAATTGAAACAGTCCTGTTATATAGGTCAAGCCATCAAAGAAAAGTAAGATTCCGACTAAAATCATGATAATCCCGCCGATTTTCATGATTTTTATATTATGTTTTCGGATCCAATTCATTCGACCAATAAAAAACGATAGGACGAAGAAAGGAATCGCAAAGCCTAATGTATAGGCGATCATATAAATGACGCCAGCATTGGGGTTAGTGCCAATTAAACCAAAAACTGCAAATAGAATGGGACCCGTACAAGGTGTCCAGCCAGCCGCAAACGCCATTCCAATCAAGGAGGAACCAAGATAACCTGCTGGCCGATTTTTAAATTCAAATCGTTTTTCCTTCATCATAAAATCAAAAGAAATGACGCCTGTGATTACCAAACCAAAAAACACAATAAGGATTGCGCCAATTTGTCTAATTAAATCCTTGTATTGATAAAATAAGTTGTATATCAAGGTTGAACTAAAACCAAGGACAATGAAAATAACGGAAAAGCCTAACAAGAAAAAAAGCGTATGTAACATACTTCGGCGCTTAAACATCGCATTTTCACTTTTTATTTCACTGACAGACATTCCTGTAATATACGATAAAAAGGCAGGATATAAAGGTAGACAGCATGGCGAAATAAAGCTTAAAAAACCTGCCCCAAAAGCAAGGAATAAATTAATATCACCAGACATAGCATGCAACTCCCATATGAATTTGATTCCATTCTACCAAATAATCCGTCCCATAGGCATCAAGATGCTGTGAACAATATGTCAAAAAGGCTATTCGTTACAAAATAATGAACATATAGCTGACTCGTAAATGGTTAAGATGATGAAACCAAAACCCATTAAAACATGAAAAACCACTCCTTCTGCTTGATTTTTCTGTCAGAAAAAGTGGTTTGAGAAAAATTAACCAAACGGTTATTTTGAAGCGAATGAATAAATTCCTAAAGTGTTAGAAACGTTGTTGTATCAACGTTTACTTATCCATCTGCTTATTCATCGCGTTCATCATTTGATTGATTTTCTTTTGCGAAGGTTTCATTCCCATCTGCATCATCATCATTTTTAACATTTGCTCATTGATTGGTGGATTTTTCTTTAAATAATCCATCATATATTTTCGGGCTATGAAAAAGCCGAGGGCTAGTCCTCCCAATAGGCATAAGAAGCCCGTTAGCACAAATTGCCACCACATATGTGATCCTCCTTCAAGTTGTCTATCATTCAGTTTACTAAATCCTTGAATATTATACAATAATGGCCAACTATTTTATACATATTTTCTTTCTTTTATGGGCTTCACCCAGCCATAATGGTTATGTTTCATATCCATCGCTAAAAACCTGCCATCAAATTTGCGTAAAGCTTCAAAAAAGCTAGACTCACTATCATATCCGCCCCAAGCTTTTAATTGTAAAAAACGTTCTCCAATCGATAATTCTGCTCCATCTTTTTTGTGACTATATTCTTTACAGTATGTTTTTCCTTTGATAAAAAACTCTCTTTTTTCCACCGAGTGTGATAAATGTTTGTGTAGATCTAAATAAGGCAATGGTCTCGTTATGTATTTAATTTGTTTTCTAATAGTTTCTAATAAATCGCCATTTGATTGTTTCTCTGCTCTGAACAATTCGACAATCTTATTTTCCCGTCCATAGAAATATTCGGCAAATTCATCTTCTATTAAGTAAATTAAATAAATTCTCATGATCCCTTCACTCCTCAGCCCTATTTTTAATCTATTATAGATGAGGTTTTTTAAAATTTTTGTCTAATGTTGTTATATTCAGAAAAACTTTTAAGTTTTTTATAAGACAATTAAATCAGTAAGGTATTTTCACTAAGAACCGAGTTAGTCCGGGTAGTAACCAATTTTTTTATTTTCCTACCTTTTATTAAAAAAAGAGAGGGAGTTCCCTCTCTTTTATCCATTTATCCAATTACAAGTTGTTCAAGATTAGCGATTTAGTAATTTTTCAACTTGAGCTACGACATTTTCAACCGTAAATCCGTATTCTGCCATTACTTTTTCCCCTGGAGCTGAAGCACCAAATTTATCGATTCCAATCACTGCTCCCTCATCACCAGTGTATCTTTCCCATCCGAAAGAGGAGCCCATTTCAATCGCTAGGCGCTTTTTAACAGAAGAAGGCAATACAGATTCTTTATATTCTTTGGATTGCTTTTCAAAACGATCCCATGAAGGCATACTTACAACTGTTGCTTGGATTCCTTTTTCAGCTAATGCTTGCTGGGATTCGACAGCCAAGTTTACTTCTGAACCTGTTGCTAGAAGGAGAAGGTCTACATTTTCCTCTTTTGCAGGTGAAACAACGTAAGCTCCTTTTTCTACCCCTTCAGTCGCTCCATGAATGGTTCCAGACATTGTTGTCAGGTTCTGTCTTGTTAGAACGAGAGCTGTTGGTTGATGCTTCGAATTTAATGCTGCACGCCAAGCTGCTGCCGTTTCGTTACCATCTGCTGGTCTGATGACTGAAAGACCAGGCATAGCACGTAAGGAAGCTAGCTGTTCAATTGGTTCGTGAGTTGGTCCATCTTCTCCAACCGCAATACTGTCATGTGTAAAGACATACGTAACAGGTAATTCCATTAAAGCGGCTAGACGAATAGCAGGACGTAGATAATCAGAGAATACAAAGAAGGTTCCGCCAAAGACATTTAGTCCGCCATGGAGCACCATTCCATTCATGGCCGCACCCATTCCGAATTCTCTCACCCCAAACCAAATGTTTCTTCCTGAATAGTTATCCGCACTATAATCAGAGGAATCAGAGATCATCGTTTTATTTGATCCAGCCAAGTCAGCTGCCCCACCAATAAGTGTAGGTGTGTTTTTAGCAATCGCATTTAAAACCTCACTGCTTGATGCTCTTGTCGCCAAGCTTGTTCCTTCCTCATAGACAGGAATGTCCTGATCCCAATTTTCGGGAAGTTTTCCAGCAATGGCTTGTTCAAATTGGCTAGCTAGTTCTGGGTGAGCTTCCTTATATTTTGCTAAAAGTTTTTCCCACTCAGATTCTTTTGCTTGTCCATTTTGAATAATCGTTTTTTCGAATAATTCATAGACTTCAGCTGGGACATGGAAATCTTCTTCATATGTCCATTTATAATATTCTTTCGTTAACTTCATTTCGTCCTCGCCTAATGGTGCACCGTGAACAGCTGATTTCCCTGATTTATTCGGAGAACCATAGCCAATAACCGTTTTGACTTCAATCAAAGTTGGTTTCGATGTTTCAGCTTTTGCTTCTTCCAAAGCTTTCGCAATTTCTTCTAGATTATTGCCGTCTTCTACTCTTAAATATTGCCAGCCATATGCTTTAAAACGATCTCCTACATTTTCAGAGAAAGATTTATCAAGCTCTCCATCAAGAGTGATGTCATTAGAGTCATATAATAAGATCATTTTTCCTAATTTTAGATGACCTGCTAGGGAAACTGCCTCTGATGAGACACCTTCCATCAAATCGCCGTCACCACATAATGCATATGTATAATGATCTACCAAATTATAACCATCTTGATTATAGGTAGCAGCTAAATGCTTTTCTGCCATGGCCATCCCAACAGCCATTGCAATTCCTTGTCCAAGTGGCCCTGTAGTAGCTTCCACACCTGGAGTATGACCATATTCTGGATGTCCTGGTGTTCTACTTCCCCATTGGCGGAAATTTTTAAGATCTTCCATTTCTACACCATAACCTGATAGATGCAACAAACTATAAAGTAGCATGGAGCCGTGCCCTGCTGATAACACAAAACGATCACGGTTAAACCAGGCAGGATTTTTTGGATTATGATCCATAAACCTTGTCCATAACGTGTAAGCCATAGGAGCCGCACCCATTGGTAAACCAGGATGTCCTGAATTAGCTTTTTCAATCGCATCGATGGACAATGTTCGAATTGTATTTATTGCTAATTGATCTTCTTTCGTAAACATTTCTCAACTTCCTTTCGCTCAATCTGCTTTATATTCTACCATATTTTGAAAAACTTGCATTAAATTCTTTTGATAAAAAATTGAAACAATTATTAATTGAAAGAGAAGGATAAAAAATTGAAAAGTTTGGGCAGGCTTCACCAAATAATATTCCCTACCTTAATGAAGTTTTTTATTTTTTCCCGCTTGGATGCGTTTGACCTTGTCTGGAGTTACGTCTTGGCCCTCCGTATCGTAAACACGTACATTTTCAATTGTTTGCCTCATCGAGGACCGGAACTGCTTTAAATATTCAGCACGAAGCTTTGTTTGTTCCTTCGCTTCTTCATTTGTTAATCCTGATTCTTTTGCTTTCTTGGCCAATTCGTTAATTCTTAAAATTTTTTCCTTTGGTAGCATAAAGAAACTCCTTTAAACTTGGCGTAATTTATCTTATCCTACTAAAAAAAAGCACAGATCACAAATGATCTGCCTTTATACAAACACTTCAATTATGATTTTGTTTCCATTTCTGACTGCAACATATACTCTTGGAATCTTCTGTGGACCGTTGCCTTAGAAATATCATAACCGAATCCCCTTAAGGTTGCAGCGATTTCAGCAAAGGTCAACTTGTTTTTCCGTAATCGTACAATTTCCTCGATTGGAATATCTTTTCTTTCTCTCCCTTCTATATTCCCGCGGTTTTTTAAATTTTTCTCAGGCCGATAGCCTTTTTCAACAGCCCGCTTCATTCCTCTTTTAATTTTTAAATTATGTAATGTTCGTTGATATTCTTCCACAATACTCAATATATTAAGGACCATTGAGTCAGCCTCAGATAGTTGAAGTTCCCCATTTTGAGATAGATTATAAACTTTCACATTTTCCTTCATTAAACAATGAAGCAAGGCAATTTTGGCATTTCCTCTGCCTAACCTGGTTTCATCCTGTATTAAAATAACCTCAATGTTGTCATTTTTAATTTTTTCAAACATATCTAAAATACCAGGTCTTTCCATATCATAGCCACTTGCTTGATCACAAATAACCGAATGAACGTCTAGATTCCACTTTTTCGCCGCCAGTACTAATTCCTCTTGCTGACGCTGGAGAGAGGTAATCTGTGCATCTTTTTCTGTACTTACTCTGCAATAGATTAGCGCCTTCATCTTTTCACTTCCCTATTCTTCCTTTAATGCCATTCTCAGTTGTGTAGGCGAAGATTTAACGTATTCACCTGGTATGACAATTTGTTCACCGCTTTTAATCACTTTTCCATAGAGTTGATTTTCCTTCTCAATAATTTGTACCAATTGGGCTGTTGGAATCCCGTACTCTTCCGCATATTGTTTCGAGATTGACCATAGAGAATCACCTTCATGGACAGTTACGGTTAAATGTGTTTGATCCGTGCTTGTCTTACTACTTACTATATAAATTCCCATAAGAAATGTAATAAATATAAATATAATAATAAATGAGTACTTTCTCCATAAAGTTAACATGCCTAGTATCTCCTCTTTCTTTAGAATGTTTGTTCCTATACAAAATATTATATGGGAACAACCGTTTGTTGTCAATAGCTTTTTCGAACTTACGTTTGTTGTATATGTTTTTTCATGCTATAATAAAATTAGATATATTTATAAAGGGAGAGTGAAACATGTGACAAAGTTATCCAAGAGACAACAAGATATAATCGATTTCATAAAAAATGAAGTTAAAACTAAAGGATATCCCCCATCAGTGCGTGAAATTGGACAGGCTGTTGGACTTGCATCAAGTTCAACGGTTCATGGGCATCTTGCTCGCCTTGAAAAGAAAGGCTTAATTAGACGTGATCCAACAAAACCTAGAGCGATTGAGATTTTACAGGTAGAAGAAGATCATATTCCTCGCCAAAGAACAATCAATGTTCCCATTGTCGGTAAGGTAACTGCTGGACTACCTATTTCCGCCATTGAAAATATTGAAGAATATTTTCCTCTACCTGAACAATTAGCGCCTGATGACGAGCAAATCTTCATGCTTGAAATTGTTGGGGAAAGCATGATTGAGGCCGGGATCTTAGATGGTGACTATGTCATTGTTCGACAACAGCAAACAGCAAATAATCATGATATTGTTGTGGCAATGACAGAAGATGACGAAGCAACAGTAAAACGCTTCTTTAAGGAAAAAGATTATTTTCGTCTCCAACCGGAAAACTCAAGTATGGAGCCGATTATTTTAAAAGACGTTTCTATCTTAGGGAAAGTGATCGGTCTTTATCGAAATATTATTCATTAATCTTCCGAGCCTTAACTGCATTTGAGTTAAGGCTTGTGTATTTATAAAGTAAACTAGAAGAGTGGATCGACCGATTTTCTTATTTTTATTTAGTCGTTTCAGCCGCTTCGCCCCAATAATACTCACTTATTACATCAGCTAGCGCATCAACGGTTCGATTTAATTCCTCTTCTGTATTATCGATTCCCCCGATCTCAATCACAATCGATTTTTCTGCTAGATCCTGATTGTAGATTCCATTACTTCCGTTGTTTTTCGGTTTTTTACTGACTCCTCTTGAGATAGTTGGATATTTTTTCCCTAGAAGTTGATGTAATTCATCAGCAAAAGCAAGGTTTTTATCAAAATGATCATGCCCCGTTCCAATGATAAACATAACTTTGGCATAGGATTTTCCATCTATTTCAGTAGTCGTAGCATTTTTTCGGGCTGCATCCCTGTGAAGATCAAAAACAAGGTCAATGCCCTTATTTTGCTGCAAAGCTTCTACAGCCACTTCTCTTGACGCTATATAAGATTGGCCATATTGCATGTTTCTTTCACTCATCAAAGCCTGTATATCCCTATTTTCTACTAACGTGTTAACCCCTTTTTCCCTCAATTTCTTTCCTAAACGCTTGCCTAATAGTGTAATATTTTTCTCTTTATGAAATGTCTCATTCGCTACCTTAGCACTCGGGACCATAGAGAAAAAAGATTCGTACGTATGGGTATGATAAATATATATTTTAGGATCTTTGGTCAAATCCTCTTCTGTTTTTTCTTGTTCAGCTTTATCTTCATTTTGTTCTGAATTATGATCTTCCTCATCTTCCCAGTAATCGAAATCTTTCGGAGGTGGCGATTCAATTGGTAGATTCGTAAAATCCGTTCCTTCTCCAGCTATTAAGATTTGAGGTGTGACCGCTCGTAAGCCAGGAATTTCTGTGATTAGCAGTGTTTTCATATCGGTTAAATTTATATTTGTCATAAATTCTAATGCCACTTCTCCTAAAGAGCTTTCTTTCTGAGTGTCTAGCACAGAGGTGAGCGAGTGATTTTCCAGACTCATAAGATATAAGAATGATTCAGTTCTTGATAAGTCGTTTCCTAGAAATGACAAAAAGCTAACTTTAATACTTGAAAAGGCGATTGCTGAAGTGAGACAGAATATGGCTATGATGGTTAGGGTAGATTTTGCTGCAAATCGAAACATTAACTTCAGTCCTTTATAAAATTTGGCTTTATTCATCTTTATGTAAGAATTTGCTAGACTATGAAAGAAATTTACAAGAGCCCCATAAACAGAAAAAGAGGCTGGGACAAAACTCCAGTAAATAAAATTAAGGCGTTGGGGCTTACACTTAAAAAGTGTAGACCCCACGCCTTTTTTTGTCGCTATTTTAGTAAACAAAAAGGACACCTTTTGATAAA
>NZ_BORB01000058.1:0-16922 GCF_018332955.1 Lederbergia ruris | reverse complement strand
GGGTACGTTAGAATATTCTGTATTCTGGCTATCACTCCACCCCCACTATCCAAACCCAAATTGGATGTTTAAGAAATTCTAAGAAAACAAGAGCATTTTGAAGATATTTTAATTATATAGAGGGAGGTGTACTTAAAAGAATACGAGACTCCAAGGGAAACAAGGAAAAATATAAGGGACTATATAGATTTTTACAATCACGAACGTCCCCATCAGTCATTAAACTATAAAACACCAGCATCTATTTATTTCGGGTAGGTGGATCGCTGGTTGTCCACCACCATTGACCTTGCTTTTGTCCGTGTTCATTGAGCCCACGCAGGCCAAAAAATAGCCTGAAGGAGCTGATTCTTCTTTAAATTGTAACACGGACAAATCGATTCTAAGCATTCGTGGGCCCCCCTCCATCGCCTGCTGAGAATCGGGCGCGGCAGTCAATGGCAAGCAGCTGTCGCTAAGGCTGGCTCTAACATCGAAAAAGTGGTTCCCATTTTCAGTGAGGCAAGTACTCGCTTTAACCGTGAAAGGGCAAAGACACAATCTATTAACCTACCTTATTTTTAAAAAGTATTGTCTTGACATTGGGGTCCACTTTAGTATTTGAAATAGCATCTATGCAAGTTTAAGAAGTAATATGATTATTAAGTGGAGAAAAGGAAATGGGGAGAAGCTATTGACTATACGAATTTTAAATGAGTCTGATGCTCAGTTATACCAAGAATTACGTTTAAGTGCATTAAAAATCAACCCTGAAGCATTTGGCTCAACTTATGAGAGAGAGGCTAAATTCACTCTTGAAGCTGTAGCAGAACGATTAAAACCAAACGATAACAAATTTGTCTTGGGTGCTTTTGAGGATAGAAATTTATTAGTGGGAATTGTGACTTTTGTGCGTGAAAGTAGTCTTAAAACTGCTCACAAAGGGAATGTTTTCGGAATGTTTGTGAAGCCAGAAATGCGAGGACAAGGATTAGGGAAGTTGCTCCTGCTTGAACTGTTAAAAAAGGCAAAAGATTGCATCGGCTTGGAACAAATTAATTTAACAGTGATATCCAATAATGAGCCTGCAAAGAATCTATACAGATCCATAGGATTCCAAAATTACGGAGTAGAAAAGAATGCTTTAAAAGATAACGGGAAGTATTTTGACGAAGATTTAATGGTTTTAAAAATTTAATTTTAATCTAGCGGAGGGTGTTATTTTGACAAGAATAATAGAAGCTCATATTTTGAAGGTTTCCTTTGAATTTTACACTTTATTAACATTAAAGTTTAACAAAATCTAAAAAAAGGTGAGTGATGATTTGATATCTAAACCGAGTAAGATAAATACACTCTTTATTTTAATGAGTTGTGTGTTTATCGCCACGGCTGCATTTGGATTGATTATCCCGATATTACCGGCCTTTATGGATAAATTCAATACAAACGGACAAATGATGGGGTTACTAGTTGCGACATACGGCATCATTCAACTGTTTTTATCTCCAGTTGCTGGACGTTTTGCTGATCGCTATGGTCGAAAAAGAATCATTGTGATGGGTTTAATTTGTCTTACTTTATCTCAATTGTTTTTTGCTTTTTCTGTTCATTTTTGGGTGCTGTTTTTGGGAAGGTTTCTCACGGGTATCGCAGTCTCACTTTTAATTCCCGGTGCGATGGCATGCATTATTGATATAACGACAGAAGAAGAACGGACTAAGGGCCTGAGTTTCCTTAATGCGTCCATCTCATTTGGTTTTGTCATTGGACCTGGAATTGGTGGTTTTTTGACAGCGTATGGTTTATCTGTTCCTTTTTATTTTGCGGCTGTTCTCTCCTTTGTTGCCTTTTTACTGTCCTTTTTTTTACTACCTGAATCCTTAGAAAAAAAGACACAGATGGCGAAAGCAGAGACTGTTTCAACCAAATCTATGATACAGCAATTATTACGCTCAGTTCAGGTACCTTATGTTGTGCCGTTGCTATTGGTCTTTCTTTATAGTGTATCTTTATATATATTTGAAGCAATTTTTGGCTTATTTGTTGACAAACAATTCGGATACACGGCAAAAGATATTGCAATGGTAATCACAATATCAGCATTAGTAAGTGTCATTGTTCAACTGACATTAACGAATAAATTTGTTTCCCTTTTTGGTGAATCGAAGGTTATGAACGGAACAATGATCGCAGGTGGCATAAGTTTTTTATTTCTCTTATTCACCACACGCTTTTGGAGTATCTTATTGCTGACATGTTTGCTTTACACAGCGACTTCCATCCTGCGTCCAGTTATCAATACAGTGCTATCCAAGTTAGCTGTAAATGAGCAAGGATTTATTGCGGGTATGAATAATGCATATGTAAGCCTAGGGAGTGTAGTCGGTCCTATATTAGGGGGGATTTTATTTGATATTAACACTTATTTCCCTTATATAGTAGGAGTATTAGCCTTTTTATCTGGTACAGTGCTTTTAACATGGAAACATAGATCCCTTGTATCAACAAGATCTAAATCGTGAGAACAAACTATTTAATAATAACTAATGGGGGGATTTCAGTAATCGATTTAATTACTGAACGAATGACAAGTGGAAATCCATTGTTGCAAAACTTATGGCAGAAAATTCAAGTAACCCGATTAGATAGAGAAAAAAGGTGAATTTATTAAGGAGTGATCGTATTGTCGAATTTTGAAGAAAATGTAAAGGGCATATTAAGACAAATAACTTCAAATCCATTAATTATTATGATGTGTGGTGTAGCAGGTTCAGGGAAGACGACATTCGCACAACGCTTAGAAACAGAAGGGTTTGTACGTCTTTCAATTGATGAAGAGATTTGGAAGGTTAATGGACGTTACGGAATAGACTATCCTGTTGAGAAATATGGCGATTATCAAGTCGAAGCTGAAAGAAGACTTCGTAATCAATTGATACGTCTAATTCAGGATAAACGAAAGGTTGTTATTGATTTTAGTTTTTGGCAAAAAGCCAAACGAGATGGATACAAACAGCTAATTGAAGAAGCTGGTGGTGAGTGGAAACTTATTTATTTGAAAGTTAGTCCTGAAATTATTCGCAAACGGTTGGATGTACGGAGTAAAAGATTTGATGCAAATGCAGCTTTTCCAATCACCGAAGATACTTTAACATCTTACCTAAACGGATTCGAAGTACCTTTATGCGAAGGGGAAGTAGTTATAGAGTCAATATAAAAGGTAGTTGACAATCTAGTTTTGATATTTTATTATCATTTTATAAAATGATAATAATTTGGAGGTAATAAACCAATGAAAGGAAATGCAGATTTACTTCTTCATCCCGTGCGGATGCGAATTGTACAGCAATTGTTGCTAAACAAACCGCTGACGATTGCTCAACTTGTCGAGATACTTGGTGATGTTCCTCAAGCTACGTTATATCGTCATATCAATCTTTTACTCGAAGCAAATTTAATTGAAGTGATTGAAACAAAAAAGGTGAAAGGAACAGAAGAACGCAAATTCTCAGTCAAAATAGATAACTTGCAAATCCCTGAAAGCGAAATTGAAACGATCTCACAGGAGGATCATATCCGTCATTTTTCCGTATTCCACGGTAATTTACTTCAATTAGCAACGTCTTATTTGGCGAATACGTCCCCTAAACAGTATGAACAAGAAGGATTTAGCTATGCGTATGTACCTTTGCATCTGTCAGATGAAGAATTTAAGGAGCTTATCCAGTCCATTCATCAGGCGATTGAGAAAGTGGTCCACAACGAGATAACACCTGAACGAACCACTCGGATTTTTGCAAGCATGTTTATTCCGCAAGACTCACAAGAATTGTAGGGAGGTTTTGACATGCATTATGGTTATCACATTGGGATTGATGAAATTGGAGCTTGGTTACCATTACTTTTGCCGATCTTAATCTTACATCTGATCTTATTTTCTGTGGCATTATGGGATTTATTAAAAAGAGATCAAAGTCGGGATTATAAATGGTTTTGGGGTGCGGTGATTATATTGGTTAACATCATCGGCCCCATTTTATATTTTGTTTTAGGAAGGAGGCAACGCTCAGATGCACCTACTTCAAGTCAGTCAACTCCAAAAAAAGTACGGAAATCATGAAGTCGTTCAAAATGTTGATTTTCATATTAATCAAGGAGAATGTGTGGCTCTTCTCGGTCCTAACGGAGCAGGTAAAACAACGATTATTAAAATGATATTAGATATAAACAAACTTACAGGTGGAAAAATTTTGCTTAACGGAAAACGCCATGATCAAATGCGTAAATTTATTGGGTATTTACCGCAACACCCTACTTTTTATCCATGGATGACGGGAAGAGAATTACTCACATTTATGGGGGGCCTTTCAAATATAGAGAGGGAGATTTTGGAACAAAGAATCAACGAATTGCTGGAGCTGGTAGGACTGGGTGAGGTAGAAAATCAGCTTATTGGCACCTATTCGGGAGGAATGAAACAGAGGTTAGGGATTGCACAAGCGCTTATCCATCAACCAAAATTATTGATTATGGATGAACCGGTTTCTGCATTGGATCCATTGGGACGCAGGGATATATTGGAATTGCTTAAAGTAATTAAACAGAAATCGACCATTCTTTTTTCAACGCATATTTTGCATGATGCTGAAGAACTTTGCGATAAGATGCTGATCATAAATAAAGGGCAATTACTTGTTAACGAATCCATTCATCAAATTATGGAACAGACTCAAAAACCAATCTTTATCATTCAGGCGCCTCGATTAAGCGAGTGGACACACCAGCTTGTGAATGAGGACATTGTTGAATCCATTGAGCTAACAGGAAATGCTGCCAAAGTGCGAGTGAAAAATATCGAGCAAGGAAGAGACTGGCTGTTGAGCAATATTTTAAATTTACATCTTCCGATTCAAAAGTTTGAATTGGTACAGGAAAGCTTGGAAGAAATCTTTTTAAGGATGGTGAAGTCATCATGAAACACTTCACTGTTCTGTTAAAGAGAGAGTGGTTGGATGCAAGGAGAAGTTACAAACTATTATGGTTGCCCATTGTTTTTATGTTTTTGGGCATCCTGCAACCTTTATCATCTTTTTATTTGCCAGAAATTTTAAAAATGGCTGGTGGACTGCCTGATGGAATGACGATCACATTACCAAAGTTAACGGCTAGTGAAGTATTAGCAAGTGCCTTAACCGATCAATTTGACCAAATGGGCTTAATCGTGATTGTAATGGCGACGATGGGCATCATCGCATCAGATAAAAATAATGGCATGTTAGCGTTTATTCTAACGCGCAATACAACAATTGTTGAATATTTGCTAAGTAAATTATTGGGGCATGCAGTCATGATTGCAGGTTCCATATTCATCGGATTTCTGTCAGCAGTATTTTATACTTTTTATTTATATCAAGTTGTTTCCGTGGTTAGGATTGCAGCAGGTTTGGGAGTTTATTACATTTGGTGCTTATTTATGTTGGCCTTTGTAATCACTATAGGTGCTTTATTGTCTAGAACACCGGCTATTGCATTGTTGTCTGTTTTTGTTCTCATCTTTTTGAAGACTGTTACTATGTTGGGGGGAGGCTTCCAAGTCTTAAATCCAGCGCATTTATCCAATCAAGCTGTTAGCATCATAACGTCAGGGAATGTGCTGCCTCACTTTTACATCACAATGACGGTATCCGTATTACTTATTGTTTTCTGCTTATTATTTGCAACATCGTATTTATCCCGAAAGGAATTGCCTTCGATGTGATTTCCTTAATCGGGTTACCGGTTAAATCATCCTTGGATGATTGGTTATATAAATTGGAGGAGATTAAGATGAGTTTTCAAGTTGTGGCGGGTGATCGTGAATTACGATTGAATATTTCGGGATGGACAGCGGCTTTAACTTTGAGGAAGGAAATCAAAATACCTTACACCTCCATTGAAGAAATTCGGGTAGGGAAATTTCCTTTTCCATGGACAGCGGCTATTAAGAGAACTGGTATCACAACATCTGGTTATAAAGCTGGAATATTCATGATTAAAGATGAGAAATATTTCTTAGCCTATCATAACCAAAATGAAGTCGTTATGCTTCAATTGAAGGGATGTGAATTTGATCACGTTGTATTTGAAAGTAGTAATTACAAACAATTGGTTCATGAAATGAGGAAGAATTGCCCTTCAATCAACATTAGCCAAAATGAGGAAGAGGAGGATGAAATATGATCGAAAAACTCACTCCCTTTCTAATTTTTGGTGCATCACTGGGATCTGGGCTGATTGCAGGATTGTTCTTTGTATTTTCGGCATTTGTCATGAAGGCTCTCTACCGGCTCCCTCCAGAGCAAGGAATTTCGGCCATGCAGTCCATAAATAGCACTGTGCTAAATCGACTATTCCTTACTGTATTCATGGGAACATCTCTTGTTTGTATCATACTTGTGATTCTTTCATTATTAAATTGGCAAGATCCGAATGCCATTTATATATTTACTGGCAGTTTGTTATATCTTCTGGGAAGCTTACTGGTCACGGCGGTATGCAATGTTCCATTAAATGATGCTTTAGCCAATGTAATAGCCACAGACCCAGAAAGTTTGGGGCAATGGAAAGATTACTATTCAAAATGGACAGCTTGGAACCATGTACGGACTATTTCAAGTTTTATTGCACTGGCATTATTTGTCTTTGTTCTTTGGCGAATGTAAGCCACTTTTTAATCATCAATTAGGAATACCCAAGGTTATCCAAGGATATTCCTAATTTCCTATGTCTATCTTCATTTCGATATTAATCCTTCCCTCAAACATTTTTCTATCGCTTGGTCACGGTTGCTTACACCAAGTTTCGCGTACATTTCAGACGCATAGTTCCTAACTGTACCCTCCGATAAGTAAAGTCTGGCTGCAATGGTCTTATAACGCATACCCTTGGCTAAAAAGCGAATAATTTCAATTTCTCTAGATGTCAGTCCATAATCATTTTTGTCATGTTTACCACCTGAAGCATTTTGCTCCTGCAATTTTTCAAACACCTGATTAGCAATTTCATGGTAGATAATGGTATCTCCACGGTGAATGAAACGAAGGGTTTCAATGAGCTCTTTCGATTGAATGGACTTAAGTAAATACCCGTTTGCTCCTTTTTGTAGTGCCTCTACCGCTTGATCGATATTCTCAAAAGATGAAAGAATAACAACCTTGATCAGGGAATTCTTTTCCTTTATCGCTTCCATGGCTTCTATTCCATTCATATTTGGCATATTTACATCCATAAGCACGATATCGGGCTGGTTTAGGCTACATAATGATAAGGCATCCTCTCCAGATTCAGCTATACCGACAATTTGCAGTTGACTGTGACTCTCCAAAGTTGTCTTCAACCCATCCAAAATGCCAGGTTGATCATCTACTAAGATTATCTTGATCGTTTCGGTATTAGCTTCGCTGTTTCGTGGAATGGTGCAGATAATCACTGTTTCTTCCATACTGTCTGTATGTATGGATAAATTTCCTTGCAAGGCCTGCAATCTTTCTTTCATCGCACTTAAGCCAAAACCGAGCTCAATCTTTTTCTCCCGTTCCAATACACCATTGTCTTCAACTTGCAAGCGGAGCTCCAAGCTGTCGAAGTAAAGAGATACTTTGATTTCACTTGCTCGCCCATGTCTAACAGCGTTTGTTAATGCTTCCTGAATGCAACGAATGATTGTTAATTTAACTTCCTTGGATAAGCTGTATTCATCTCCAAAATATCGAAATTTAACAGAGGTTTCCGTACTTTCCATAAATTTGTTAATTAACTGTTTTACATATTGTACAAGAGGTAGATTCATTGCGGATGGTTCCAACTGATGTACAAGCTTTCGCATGTCTTTTAAACCGTCATGTGCCGCATTCAGTAAAACGTTTAGTTTACGTCTAGCCTTTTCATCCGTCAATGAAGAACGGATCGACTCCATTCCCATGATCATCGTTGTAAAGGTATGGCCGACTGTATCGTGTAATTCCCGTGATAAACGATTCCGTTCCTCCAACAATGTGAGTTGCTCCACCTGGTGTACATATTGTTCAAGCACACTGTTTTGCTTTCGTATGATTAAGCCTTGCTTATGGTTGGTTACAAGTAATTGAAAAGCATAGCCGAGTCCAAACGCTACACCATAATTCGACATTAAACGAAGAACGGTGTCGGCCAAAGTTTGATCGGTGACAATCCCGATGATAAAGGGAATGACCACAATAGCTAAAGGGCCAGACCAGAAATAGACTCTTTGAATACTGTAAAAACCGATCACAAAAGCAATCGGGATAAATTGCCATATTGAATCAGGAAGAAGGAAAGCCAAAATAATGCAATAACCACCAGAAATGATAATCTCTGTAAGAATGAAATATCTTCTATAAAATTGCTGAATTAAAAATGGAACTGAAAAGACAATGAAAGGTAATCCAAACAAAATCCATAGCGGAAATGATAAAACATTATGAAATTCCCACAAGCCGATTAGGACAGAGAGTAACCAAATGGAGCGAACAGCAAATACCATCCAGTCATACCAGTACCACTTTTTAATGATGTCATACATAACAGAACCCCGCTTATTTAGTGTTGTGATTATCACTATTTTACTACAAGGCATTATGAATATCAGTCATGAAAACAAATGACAAAATGTCACTATGCCTTATGACGTGAAGTATGGATAATGAAATACGCATAGGATGTTAGGAATCTAATGCTATTCAATTATTAAAAGACAAGGTGGTTTTCTGTATGAAAATGTTTATTTCAAATTTTAAAAACTTTGTGTATTTACTCCTTTGGTTTTTCATTGGCTTCTTATACTTCGCTTTTTATTTAATAAGCGTAACGTTTTCCGTAGGAGTAAGCTTTACAGTTGTCGGCATTCCGATTTTAGCTGGAGTTTTTCGAACGATTCCTTTTTTTCTGGATTTAGATCGAAAGGCAGCAGAAAAATATGCGTACATCAATATTCCTAACTTAAAGTGGGACCCACAGGATAAAGTGATAAAGGAAATTTCAGACAAAAGAAATTGGTTTGCTGTGGGGATCATGGTTTTTCCAAGATTTCTTCTAGGTTTCTTCACTTTTATTGCTGCTTTTGTCTGTTATTTACTGCCAATCGCGATGATTTTATCACCTTATTTGTATAGATTATTTGATATGACCGTCATGATGATCACGATTGATACATTACCACGTGCTATAGTAGCTTGCATAGCAGGAATCATTTTATTGTTATTGTTACCCCGTTTGGCGGAAAGAATTGTAAAGTGGGCAGGGAGTTATACAGAGAATATATTGGAAACGATTCGAAGCTGGCGATAAGCGTTTGATGATCGTATGTAATATAGGAGGATAAGGCTTTACTATATGTAGTGAATTTATCAAATGGAGATTAAAAAAATCTAAACCTCCGTTTCTCCCTTTAAAAAAGGATTTCATAAGGGGACATTAATTTTGCTTTTTTTAAGCTACGATATATCAAAAACATCTTGGATAATTATGAAACCATTATAGCAGTAATGTCACAACAAACAGCATCTAGTACAAATATCAATTTTTATGCCCAACTGGTTGATTATCAGTTGGGCCTTATATTTTTTAAAAAAATAAGATCACTGATATTTTTGGCATTTTATAAAAAATCTTGTTGAAGGTTATGAAAGGGGAAATCATCACCCACCTTTGCGGTTGCGAAGGGAGAGGATATGCATGATAGAACCAGATCGTACCGAATGGCAAGTTCGCTGTGCATTTAATGCTTTTTGTAAACGTGTGTTGAAGAATGAAGCAATCAATATTTTTAATGAAAGAAAACAACGACAAGCAAAGGAGATGACATTTTCTGATCTCACCCCACAAGAAGAAAATCAACTCTATACCTTAGATAAGCAATATGAAGGAGAAGAAGGACAAAGTTTTCAAGTGGCTGGAAAGAAAATCACTCCGAAATTACTTGCTGAAGCCATGCGTACCTTGCCAAAGGAAAAGCGTATCACTGTCCTACTATACTATTTTTTTCAACTGTCTGATGTGGAAATTGGTCAACTACTCGACATTCCACGTAGTACAGTTCAGTATAGGCGGACAAGCTCTTTTGAACGGTTAAAGCGATTTTTGGAGGAACATGCAGATGAATGGGGTGATTAATTCTAATATTGAAAACAACGAGCGTGGTTTATTGCCGTACCCAATTATTTTAGCTGCAAATAAGGGTGAGCCAGAAGCAATGAAAGTAGTTGTTTTGCATTATGGAAGCTACATGACAAGCTTATCTATGCGTAAGCTCCGTGATGAACAAGGAAATACTTATTGGGGCATCGATGAAGATACACGCGAACACTTACGAGCGAAGCTTATGCAATCTGTTTTAGCTTTCAAGATTTGATGAAATAATGGTTAGGTTTTCCCTTTCATTAATCATAATTTGATCTTTGACAAAGAAAGCATGGAAGATAACGCCATGCAGTATAAATAAAAAATCAGATACGTTTTACTGATGATGAGCCACTTGATTCATACGCCACGACTTTCGTTAGAAACGAGCGATAATCTATGAATCTAATGCAATCGTGGTGGATTGCTGGCGATAACTCATTAGTTAGGATAATGATACTCCCCTACCGTCATGGTTCGAGCGTTCAAAGCGTCGCAAACTATGAGTAGGGCTGGAAGAAATACTTGCAGGGGTGAAATTCCCGTGGAGCTGTACCGACAGCCGTCTGATTTTTTAATAGTATTAAATTATCGTTGTTTCTAGTATGTATTCTTCTGTTAGTGAAAGGGAGGTATATATAATGAAGGAACTGATTACAAAAGATGATTTAATTCAACTTGGGTATCCTAAATATACTTCGATACGAATTATTAGACAAGCCAAACAAATCATGGTACAAAAAGGGTATCCATTTTATAATAATAAACGCTTAGGGCGTGTACCAAAAATGACAGTCGAATCGATTCTAGGTTGTGAACTAGAATTGGAGGAAGACAGTCATGGCTAAAACCAAATATGTAGGGGTTTATATTGATAACAATGGTCAATATTTTTATGAAACGGAGTTAGGAACGGATCGCATTACTGGAAAACGACTCCGAAAAAAAGGACGTACGAACCAACAAGGAAGAAAGTTTACTTCTGCATTGCAAGCTTATAAAGAATTGGTACGGGTGAAAAATGAATACCATCAAGCAAATGGTTATGGAAATTATCACATGACATATGGTCAATTCATGGACACTGTGTACATTCCAGCTTATGAAACCGAGGTGGAAGAAAGTACTTTTTACGTTCGCAAACGAACTTTAGAAAGTATGAGAGATCGTTTTTCAAACATTGAGCTTCGTTCTTTAGCAGTAGAAGATGTCCAACGTTATCGAACCTGGTTACTTTCTGATAAAGGAGCTGGATATTCCCAAGCATATGCAAGTTTGGTATTTGGTATGTTTCGTAAAAGTCTGGATATGGCAGTTGATATGCAATATCTAGAAGTGAACGTGTCTAAAAAGGTGAAGGCTATCCCTAAAGGAAAAGCGGTTGTCCCATATTGGACAAAGAAAGAATTTGAAAAAGTTATCTCGGTTATTTGTCTGGATGACTTTTATGAACATTTATGTTTTGTGATGTTGTGGACGTATTTCATGACGGGGATACGGGTTAGTGAAGGAACGGCCTTGTGGTGGGATGATATAGATTTTAAAAACAAACGGCTTCGCGTTCATCACTCACTGTATTTAATAAATAAAAGCAATTGGAAACGAAAAGATTATACAAAAACAGAGGATGGTAAACGGATCATCTCTTTGGATGAGGATACGATACAAGTGTTGCAAGAATGGAAACAACGACAATCAAAAATAGGGATTGACGATTTTATTTTTAGTTATGATGGAGCGCCAATGATTAAATCGACGCTTGCTAGAATTATTCAACGTTATGCAAAACTTGCAGATGTTCATCGTATTCAAGCTAAAGGACTCCGACATTCGCATGCGTCTTATCTCATTAATGAATTTAATGTTTCTGTTTTGATTTTATCAAAGCGTATGGGACATTCGAGTCCAGAAATTACGTTAAAGCATTATTCACATATGTGGTCAGGTGTAGATGAACTAATTGCGGAAGAGATGACAGGTAACATTAATATACGAACAGCGGAAAAATCAAGTATATCATTTAATGGGAATCAAGCAGTAAAAAAATAAGTTCCGCCAGAATCCCCGCCAATACAATTTAAAGGTGTGATAAACGTTGATATAGCAATGTTTCGGCGTCACCTGCACACTTGGAGTGGGAATAAGAGGCTAACTTGATTTGGTGAGAGAACGCTGATTTAACAGCATTTGACCTAATCTAAAACGGACAAATTGATTAAAAATAATATGGTTCCCTGCCAAAAACCCTGCCAAGAAAAAATTTTGGCAGGGAATTTTGTTTTTACACTGAATTTTGGCAGGGAATATTTTTAGGTATCTTACGAAGTAAAAACAATACAGTTTTTGTAATATAAATTCACATCCACAAAATTTTCCTCAACATTGGGTTAACTTATAATTTATTTCAAGCATTAGATAGGTAATAAATATTATATTTTTTTTGGGGATTGACACAAGAAATGGGATGGCTTATTATAGACAATAACGTATCGTAAAAATACGATGTGTAAATGAACAAAAGGAGTTCGACTTTTGATTAATGAAGAAATCATGCGCTTCTTAAAAGCGTTGGCTAGTGAAAAGAGACAGGAAATCATATTTTTATTTTTAAACAGAAATGAAGTAACCGTGAATCAAGTGTCTGAATTAGTTGGTATTGGTCAATCAACGGCTTCTGAGCAATTAGCAATTTTAAAAAAGGCAGGGCTCCTTTCTTCTCGGAAGGAAGGGAAAGAAGTTTTTTACTCGACAGATAGAAATAAAATCATGGAGTTATTACAGCACTTAAATCAAATACTGACGGATTGTTGTAAGTGAACATGTAGGAATCCTATATGTTCATAATTTATTCGATTACATATCGTTAAACAACGATATGAAGAGGGAGAGTATAAAATGAAAAATCAATTTGATTGTATTGTTATTGGTGGAGGGCAGGCGGGATTAGCTTCTGGTTACCACTTGCAAAAAGAAGGCATAACATATTTGATTTTAGAAGCGGAAGAACAAGCAGTTGGTTCATGGCCAAAATACTATGATAGTTTAACCTTATTCTCGCCAGCACGTTATTCATCACTTCCTGATTTACAGATTTCTGGAGATTTGAATCGTTATCCAACTAAAGATGAGGTTATTTACTACTTGAATCAATATGCAGAGCGATTTAGATTGAACATTAGGACAAAACAGAGGGTATTGGATATTCAGAAAAAAAGTGATTTATTTAAAATTAACACAGCTGATGGGAACATTTATTATTCAAAGGCGGTTATTTCAGCTACTGGGGCTTTTAATACCCCGAGTATTCCTCAAATAGAAGGAAGCGAATTGTTCAAAGGTAAAATATTGCACTCCAGTCAATACAAAAATGTAGAAGAATTTAAAAATCAAAGGGTGATAGTTGTCGGAGCAGGGAATTCTGCTATACAAATTGCCTACGAATTAGCAAATTTTTCAAACGTTACACTCGCAACCAGGAAACCAATTAACTATGTTCCCCAAAGAATATTAGGTAAAGACCTTCATTTCTGGCTTAAAGTAACAGGAATTGACAACTTTCCTTTAGGAAAGAAGTTTGCCTCGAGTAGCTCTGTATTAGATACAGGGATTTATAAGGAGGCGATTTTAAATAATATGCCAGAAAGGAAAGATATGTTTATCCGTTTTACAGAAGAGGGGATTACATGGAAAGATGGGTCAAATGAGAAAGTGGATTCTGTTATCTATGCAACAGGTTACCTTCATAATGTGAGTTATTTAACATCCCTAAAGAGAGCGGTAGAATCAAATGGCGTCCCGTTACACAAAGGAGGAATAAGCATCACAACACCTGGATTATACTTTGTAGGTATTTCTGGGCAGCGTTCATTTTCTTCAGCTACCATTCGGGGGGTAGGAAGAGATGCAAAATATGTGGTAAGACACATTAAAGAACATATAATTTAAAAGTCCTCTTAAAAGTGACTTTTTCCATAATAAATCAAAAAAAATTGATTTATTGATTGCATAAACATAATTTTATCGAGTATACTTTATATATCAAAAAAAATTGATGAAAGGGAAAATGAGAATGACTGCAATGAAAGCTCAGTTTCAAGAATATGAAAAAAAATTTAAAGCTTTAGCTGACCAGAAGCGTTTAGAACTAATGTATGAGCTTTGTCAAAGAGGAAAAACATGTGTATGTGATTTAACAGAGGTATTTGAAATGCCCCAATCAAAGCTTTCCTATCACTTAAAGATTTTGTTGGATGCAGGATTAATTATTAAAGAAACAAAAGGTACGTGGAGTTATTACGATTTAAATGATACGGAAGTAAACAAAATATTATCAGAAGAATTATGCTGCATTTTTAGGAAAACAGGAAAAGGAAGTTGCTGCTAATTTTTTTGTAACATACATCAATTTTTTTTGATTTACTAAAAAATTAAGGAGGAATTACAATGAAATACGTTCACGTGGGAATTAATGTAACAAATTTAGAGAAATCCATTGAGTTTTACCAAAAAGTATTTGGTGTATCGCCTGTGAAGGTAAAAGATGATTATGCAAAATTCTTGTTGGAAAGCCCTGGACTCAACTTTACTCTTAATGTACGCGATGAAGTGAGTGGAAATCAGGTGAATCATTTTGGATTTCAAGTAGAAACAGCAGAAGAAATTACAGCTCAAAAGGAACGGTTAGAAAAAGAAGGATTTTTTGCCCGTGATGAAATGAATACAACTTGTTGCTATGCGGTACAAGATAAATTTTGGGTAACGGACCCAGATGGAAACGAGTGGGAATTCTTTTATACAAAAGCAGACAGCGAGGTCCATAAAATTGAAAATACAGCTTGTTGCACAACTTCTAAGGAAGAGAAAACAAATTCTTGCTGCTAAGAGGTGATTAATTCTTTTTGAATAATGGAGGTTAGACAGTGACGACCGTAATATTGGCATCAGTAATTTTTTTAGCAACACTCATCTTAGTTATCTGGCAGCCTAAGGGCTTGAACATCGGGTGGTCCGCATGTGGTGGAGCACTCCTTGCCCTTTTGGTCGGCGTTGTCGGATTCAGTGATGTCTTAAAGGTCATAGACATTACATGGAATGCGACGTTATCTTTTGTAGCCATTATCCTTATTTCATTAATATTAGATGAGATTGGACTATTTGAATGGGCAGCATTACATATGGCACGGATAGCAAAAGGAAATGGAATAAAAATGTTTATCTATATGAGTATTTTAGGTGCTATTGTTGCTGCTTTATTTGCTAATGATGGGGCAGCTCTTATACTTACACCAATTGTGCTTGCAATGGTTAGGAACTTAAAATTTAAAGAACAAATGATATTTCCCTTTATTATGGCAAGTGGATTTATCGCTGATACGACATCATTGCCGTTCATTGTAAGTAACCTAGTAAATATAGTTTCCGCAGACTTTTTTAATATTGGATTTGTCGAATATGCTTCACGAATGATAATTCCAAATTTATTTTCATTAATTGCAACTATTTCAGTGTTATTAATTTATTTTAGAAAAAGTATTCCGAGAAAATACGATTTGTCCAAATTAAAGAATCCAAAAGAAGCAATCAAGGATTTGAAAATGTTTAATTTATCATGGTATGTCCTTGCTTTATTATTAATTGGTTATTTTACAAGTGAATTTATTAATATCCCAGTTTCCATTATTGCGGGAGCAATCGCTATATTTTTTATTGCAATGGCAAGAGGCAGTTCTGTTGTTGATACGAAAGTAGTTATAAAGAGTGCTCCGTGGAATATAGTAATTTTTTCAATTGGAATGTATGTAATTGTCTATGGATTAGGAAATGCAGGACTCACATCTGTACTAGCTAGTGTTATTCAAACGTTGGCAGAACAAGGGTTATTTGTAACTACGATTGTAATGGGATTCATTGCTGCCTTCTTATCGTCAATTATGAATAATATGCCAACGGTAATGATTGATGCTTTAGCAATTGCTGAAACAAATACTTCTGGTGTGCTAAGGGAAGCTCTTGTATATGCTAATGTGGTCGGGTCGGATTTAGGTCCAAAAATCACACCAATTGGTTCATTAGCAACATTAGTTTGGCTACATGTATTATCCCAAAAAGGTGTTAAAATTTCATGGGGTACTTATTTTAAAACTGGGATTGTTTTAACTATTCCTATTCTATTCATCACATTATTAGGTCTATATGTTACCTTATTACTTTACTAGAAGGAGAAATATGTCATGTCTAAAAAGTCAATCTACTTCTTATGCACCGGAAACTCTTGCAGAAGCCAAATGGCAGAGGGTTGGGCAAAGAAATATTTAGGTGATGAGTGGAACGTTTACAGTGCTGGAATTGAAACACATGGATTAAACCCGAATGCTGTAAAGGCCATGCAGGAAGCTGATGTTGATATTTCCAGTCAAACATCAGATATGATTAATCCTGAAATCTTACATAATGCAGATTTGGTGGTTACATTATGTGGAGATGCTGCTGATAAATGCCCAATCACACCACCACATGTTAAACGCGAACACTGGGGATTTGATGATCCAGCCGGAAAAGAGTGGTCTGAATTTCAGCGTGTGCGTGACGAAATTCGTGAACGGATTAAGCAATTTGGTGAAACAGGGAAATAAAAATCCTGTATTTGGCAAGTAAAAAATGTATGAAATGGCATTTAAAAATGCATGCCACTTGTCGCCTCCAATTATTGCTGTATTAATGATTCTTTATAACGAAAACTCTCACCGTTAAATAGTAGTAAATGT
>NZ_BORB01000057.1:0-16996 GCF_018332955.1 Lederbergia ruris | reverse complement strand
AGTTTTACTGGTGACAGTTACCGTGTGAAACACGCTTTATCGAATAGCTAATTACTAAGAACATAAGGGCTGGCAAAGTTCTAAACTTCTCGCTGCATTCTTCTAAACTTTTTGCTTGCAAAATACACTACGGTTGTCTTCAGTGCTTTTCTCGATCGAAACTTCAATCATGCCACCAACATCCTTATATTCGTTCTTGGTTTTCTGTCCAGATATGAAATTCCCTAGGGAGTAGACAACCAGCCCTTTTTCCCCGTCAGGTTTATCAATCCATTCAATTGGTTGTAAGACATGGGGATGATGCCCAAAAATAATATCAGCTCCAGCCTCCATAAATTGGTGAGCTAACTCTTTTTGCGTTTGATTTGGTGTCCTAGCATATTCTTCTCCCCAGTGTAAGGCAAGTAACACGACATCTGAATCTTTCTTGGCTTTATCAATATCGTGAAGAACTTGCTTTGGATCTAACATACTGACCAAATAATCTTTTCCTGCTGGAATAGGAACACCATTTGTTCCATAGGAGTAAGCTAAAATAGCGAGGTTAATTCCATTTACATTGACAATTCTTATTGTATTTTTGTCTTCTGGACTTTTAAAGGTCCCTGTGTAGAGAAGATTTTTCTTTTCATAATAATCAATCGCACTTAAAACCCCTTTTTCTCCTTTATCTAACATATGATTATTTGCCGTTGTCACCATATCAACACCAGCGTTCATACTGGCATCAACAATTTCATGAGGACTATTGAAACTGGGATAACTAGAAAGCCCTAATTTCGTACCACCCGGAACAGATTCTTGATTGGCAATTAAGAAATCCGGCTTTTGTAACAGTGAATACACCGGTTTAAACATAGGGTCAAAATCATAATGATCATTCTTAGTTAAAGCATCATTATACACTGTATCATGAATTAAAATATCGCCAATCCCCGCTATTACAGCTTCTGTTTTGAATTGTTTAGGAATATGCTGAAAACTGCTTTGGATATTCCGCGTTATTTTATGGTTAAAAGGAGTGGTTGTTTTTTGAAAAATAACTAATCCTATAAGGCTAATAATCAATAAAAAAGTAAGAGAGACTGTCCCTATCAATCGTTTGTTTTTTGTCAAATCTCTCCCTCCTCCTCATTACTATAACCAATTCACTTTAGGTTCAGTTTTATCTCGAATTCTCTTAATATTGGTTCGATGTCGTATAATCACAAAAGCCGCTAAAAGAGCAACGACAAAAAACAAAAGATAATCCTTTGTAAATAACATATTGATGAGTGAATATATAATGGCGAAAATGGCTACAATTATCGATGATAAAGATACGTATTTAGAAAGCTTTAAGCCAATTAAAAATACAACAACTAAGGAAATAAAGAGGATAGGATCATAGCCTAGTAAGATTCCTCCAGAAGTTGCAACAGCCTTCCCACCACGGAAACTAGCAAAAATCGGAAACATATGACCAATAACGGCAAAGATTCCAGGGATTAAGGGGTGGAGTTCACTGCCAAACATCATAGGTAAAAAAATGGTCACTGTTCCTTTCAAGATGTCTGCTAAAATCACAACGGACCCAGCTTTTTTTCCTAAAGTTCGAAAAGAATTGGTGGCTCCTAAATTCCCGCTTCCATGTTCACGAATATCTATTCCATAAAATACTTTACCAACAATTAAGCCGGAAGGAATGGACCCAATTAAATAGGCCACTAAAAGTATGAATACATATTGCATAAGCATTGCTCCTTTTAAAATGCGTCAAATGTGTCCAAATAGGACAATCATTGTTCACTTATTGTACCATGAAGGAACTGTAAATGAAAAAACATTTTTCCATCGCAGGCTTCTTTTAGACGCTTTCGCTTGAATCTTTTTCAGGATTACACTAACATTTAGATAGATATGAAATGTTGCTGAGGAGGTTGTGTATGTCCATTCAAAATCCAAGTCGCAGGAAAATTGCTGAAATTCTTCATAAGGCAAAAAGAATCGCTGTCGTAGGATTAAGTAATCAACCAAGTCGAACTTCTTATTCAGTTGCGAAAGCAATGAAGGATGCTGGTTATGAGATTATTCCAGTCAACCCTACAGTAGATGAAGTCTTTGGCATAAAAGCTGTTCCTTCTTTAAGGGAGATCCATGGACATATAGACATCGTAAATATTTTTAGACGACCGGAGTATTTGCCAGAACTTGCAAAAGAATTTGACGAGATCGATGCAGATGTATTTTGGGCCCAACTTGGCATAGAGAACCAAGAAGCTTATGACTTTTTAACAAAAAAAGGATATACCGTGATCATGAACCGCTGTATTAAAGTGGAACATGTGATGACGAGATCAAAATAAGCGCAGAGTGGCGCTTATTTTTTTACATAAGGGAAGTACATTGAATTCTAACAGCGATTTGCCAAAATCGATGATTCAGTTATATTATAAGACATATGTGCGATATTATGATATGATTAACAAGGGAACGTACGTTTTATTAAGAGATATGGGAATTAGGCACGTTTGCGTTTTTGTTCTTTGTGTCGTTTTTTGAAAGGGGAATTTTGTGTGACCAATCTTAAAAATAAAGAGTTTGCATATAATGATGATTCTATACAAGTATTAGAAGGATTAGAAGCTGTTAGAAAACGCCCAGGGATGTATATTGGGTCAACAGATGCACGTGGATTGCATCACCTTGTCTATGAGATCGTGGACAACTCCGTTGATGAAGCGTTAGCGGGTTATGGAAATGAGATTACGATCACCCTTCACCGTGATCAAAGTGTGACTGTAGAGGATAGAGGACGAGGCATGCCGACGGGGATCCATCATACAGGAAGACCTACAACAGAAGTCATCCTTACAGTACTACATGCTGGAGGAAAGTTTGGACAAGGTGGTTATAAAACAAGTGGGGGCCTTCATGGAGTAGGGGCTTCCGTGGTAAATGCCTTATCAGAATGGTTGGTTGTGACCATTAAACGAGATGGCTTTATTTACGAGCAAAAGTTTCATCAAGGCGGTAAACCGGAAACGACGCTAGAAAAGTTAGGACCAACCAAACAAAGTGGAACAAAAATTCAATTTAAACCAGATCCGAGCATATTTAGTGTGACAGAATTTAATTACGATACTTTATGTGAAAGGTTGCGGGAATCAGCCTTTTTATTAAAAGGATTGAAGATTGAGATTATTGATCAGCGTTTTGATCAAAAAGATGTCTTTTTCTATGAAAATGGCATCGAAGCTTTTGTTCAATATTTGAATGAAGAAAAAGACAGTCTCCACCCGGTTGCTTATTTTGAAGGTGAAGCGAATGAAATTGAAGTAGAATTTTCCTTTCAATTTAACGATGGCTTTTCCGAAAATATGCTATCGTTTGTCAATAATGTAAGAACGAAGGATGGGGGTACTCATGAAGCAGGGGCTAGGGCTGCTATGACGCGAGTATTCAATGATTATGCTAGAAGAACAGGATTATTAAAGGAAAAAGATAAAAATCTTGAAGGATCAGATATAAGAGAAGGATTAGCCGCCATTGTTTCGGTTAAAGTGCCGGAAGGAAAACTACAGTTTGAAGGCCAAACGAAAGGAAAACTTGGAACCGCGGAGGCACGGTCAGCGGTAGATACAGTGATATCAGAGCATTTATCCTATTTTCTGGCAGAAAATCATGATGTTAGTTCATTATTAACGAAAAAGGCGATAAAGGCAGCGCAGGCAAGAGAAGCGGCTCGTAAAGCACGGGAGGAAGCGCGTAGTGGGAAAAAACGCCGTAAGACGGAAGCCATCCTTTCTGGGAAGTTAACTCCTGCTCAATCCCGGAATCCACAAAAGAACGAGCTTTATTTAGTGGAGGGAGATTCCGCAGGTGGTTCAGCCAAGCAAGGTCGGGATCGGAAGTTTCAAGCTGTTCTCCCTTTGCGTGGAAAAGTCATCAACACGGAAAAAGCCAAGCTACAAGATATATTTAAAAATGAAGAGATCAATACCATTATTCATACGATTGGCGCGGGTGTTGGGCCTGATTTTAATTTAGAGGACGTCAATTACGATAAAGTGGTCATTATGACGGATGCAGATACAGATGGAGCCCATATTCAAGTATTGTTACTTACATTTTTCTATCGTTATATGAAACCGTTAATGGAAGCAGGGAAAGTGTTTATTGCCCTTCCACCTCTTTATAAAGTAAGCAAAGGGAGCGGGAAAAAGGAAAAAATTGAATATGCGTGGACAGATGAAGAATTGGATAGTGTAATTCAAAAGGTCGGGAAAGGGTATATGCTTCAACGCTATAAAGGTCTTGGTGAAATGAATGCCGATCAATTGTGGGAAACAACGATGAATCCAGATACGAGGACACTCATTCGAGTGCGGATTGATGATATTGCTCGTGCCGAAAGAAGAGTGACAACATTGATGGGCGACAAAGTGGAACCACGACGAAAATGGATTGAAAATAATGTTCAATTTGGATTGGAAGAAGACCAAAGTATTTTAGAAAATGATAATTTGATGTTAGATGGGGGCCCTGGTTTATCATGAGTATTCAAGAAAAGTTTCAAGATTTGGCATTAGAAGAAGTCATTGGCGACCGTTTTGGCAGATATAGTAAATATATTATTCAAGACCGTGCATTACCTGATGCCAGAGATGGACTAAAACCGGTGCAACGACGTATTCTATATGCCATGCATATGGAAGGAAATACAGCGGAAAAAGGATTTCGGAAATCGGCCAAAACAGTCGGGAATGTCATTGGGAATTACCATCCACACGGTGATACTTCTGTTTATGATGCGATGGTAAGAATGAGCCAATCATGGAAAGTTCGCAATATGCTTGTTGATATGCATGGAAACAACGGAAGTATTGACGGGGATCCAGCTGCGGCTATGCGTTATACGGAAGCAAGATTATCGAAAGTTTCTTCCGAGCTTTTAAGAGATATTGAAAAACGAACAGTCGATTTTGTTCCTAATTTTGATGATACCTCTTCTGAACCGATTGTCCTCCCAGCGCGTTTTCCAAACTTACTTGTCAATGGCTCTACAGGAATTTCTGCGGGATATGCTACAGAAATCCCCCCCCACCATCTAGGTGAAGTGATTGATGCAGTCATCATGCGAATGGATAAGCCAACTTCTCAAGTTGAAGATTTAATGAAGGCAATCAAAGGCCCTGATTTTCCAACTGGCGGAATCATTCAAGGGGTAGATGGCATAAAAAAGGCTTATGAAACCGGCCGGGGGAGAATTATTGTTAGAGCGAAGACGGAGATTGAAACGATTAGGGGAGGAAAAGAACAAATCGTGATTACAGAAATCCCCTATGATGTCAATAAAGCCAGTCTTGTCAAGAAAATGGATGAATTCCGGATTGATCGAAAACTTGAAGGAATTGCCGAAGTGCGAGATGAAACGGATCGAACTGGTTTAAGAATTGTAATAGAATTAAAAAAAGAAGCTGATTCCCAAAGTGTTTTAAATTACTTATTCAAAAATAGTGATTTACAGGTGAATTATAACTTCAATATGGTCGCAATTGACCAGCGTCGTCCTAAATTAATGGGGCTCTGTGATTTGTTAGATGCCTATATTGCCCATCAAAAGGAAGTGATTACAAATCGCTCTCGGTTCGACCTTGAAAAAGCAAAAGAAAGACACCATATTGTCGAAGGACTGATGAAGGCACTTTCCGTGTTAGATGAAGTGATTGCGACGATCAGAGCTTCTAAAGATAAACGGAATGCGAAAGATAATTTAATCGCTAAGTTCGCCTTTACTGAAAAACAAGCAGAAGCGATCGTTTCATTGCAACTTTATCGACTAACCAATACGGATGTCACGGCTTTACAAGCTGAAGCGGAAGAATTACTAAAAACCATTAGTCAGCTATCTGCTATCCTTGCAAGTGATCAAAAATTATTATCTGTAATAAAAAAAGAACTAAAAGAAATTAAAAAGAAGTATCAAGATGAGCGGAGAACAGTGATTGAGGAAAAGATTTCTGAGATTAAAATAAATCTAGAAGTGATGATCCCGAGTGAAGATGTGATCGCTACCGTTACAAGAGAAGGTTATATTAAACGAACAAGTCTTCGCTCTTTTGCTGCTTCTAACGGTCAAGATCTTGCTATGAAAGAAACAGATCGTCTTCTATTACAGCAAGAAGTGAATACGACCGATACTTTATTAATCTTTACGAATAAAGGGAATTATTTATTTTTCCCTGTTCACGAATTACCTGATATTAGATGGAAAGATATGGGACAACATATTGCTTCTCTGATCCCGATCGAACGTCATGAAGAAATTGTAAAAGTGATTCATGTAAAAGAGTTTGAGGAAGCAATCAATCTTGTGTTTATAACGAAAAACGGGATGGTCAAGAAAAGTTCACTTGCAGCCTATAAAGCGATGCGTTATTCAAAACCGCTTGTGGCCATTAATTTAAAAGAGCAGGACGAGTTAATTGAGATCTTTTTAACGGATGGCCAGCAGGACCTTATCTTTGCGACCCACTTTGGGTATGTCCTCTGGTATCCGGAATCGGAAGTAGGAATTGTGGGACCTAGGGCGGCAGGAGTTAAAGCGATTAGTTTAAAACAGGGAGATTTCGTCATTGGAGCAGATCATATCTCTTTAGACACTCAACCTTCTGAAAAAGCAATTTGTATTGTTACTCATCGGGGAGCCATTAAAAAAATGCGCCTTTCTGAGTTTGAACGGGCTGCAAGAGCTAAACGAGGCCTTATTACTCTAAGGGAATTAAAAAATAATCCACATCGTTTGATTGGCATGCAGGTTATAGACGAACAAGATGAGCTTATTATAAGAACTGAAAATGGAAAAGAAGAAATCATCCCAGCATCTACTCTTAGATTTAATGACCGGTATTCCAATGGTTCATTTATAATGGATGAGAAAACAGATGGTAAGACTACCCTTCTTTATAAAAAAGCAACCAACAACAATAATGACTGATCCAGAGCAATGAAGACATCAAGTACATTTCAAATAATGTACTTGATGTCTTTTTTCTTTTAAAAATAACTCAGAATAAGTAGAGGTAAAAAAAGTTATTTTTTTCAATAAAGTTATAAATATACTATTGTATTTATTTTTATTCACAGTATAATAATAAATATCCAATAAATTTCAAAGATTAACATAGTGGTAACACGTGTTAGATGAATATAAGCACGGAAACTTATACTGGAAATATACAGTTATGCACGAATTATTAGGAGTGAAATGAATGAAAACAGGAATTGTGGGTGCGACGGGTTACGGTGGAGCGGAATTACTGAGAATTTTACAGGCACATCCAGAATTCTCGATTACATCCTTATACACATCCTCACAGAAAGGCAAAAACATTGAAGAACATTATCCACATTTAACTGGACTGTTCCCACAAAAATTAGAAGAGATTAATCCAGTAAAAATGGCAGAGGAAACGGACCTTATTTTTTTAGCTACGCCTTCGGGGATTTCATCAAAGCTAGCACCAGAGCTCGTAGAAAATGGTTGTTCGGTTATTGATTTATCTGGAGATTTTCGCATTAAAAATCAAGCGAAATATGAACAATGGTACAAGAAAGAAGCGGCTGATCTCTTTTGGATTGAAGAAGCTGTCTATTCTTTACCAGAACTGAATCGGGAGAAAGTGAAGGGTGCGAAATTCATTTCGAATCCAGGTTGCTATCCAACAGCTACCATATTGGGGCTTGCACCATTAGTGAAAGAAAATTTACTAGCAGAGAATTCTATCATTATAGATGCAAAATCAGGGGTTTCCGGTGCTGGGCAATCCGCAAGTTTAGCAACTATATACAGTGAATTGAATGAGAATTTGAAAGTATACAAAGTGAACCAACACCAACATATTCCAGAAATTGAGCAGATGTTGGAAAGTTTGGGATATAAATCACCTATTACATTTCAAACACACTTAATACCGATGACGAGAGGGATTATGGCAACCATATACGGAAGGATAGATACCAAAATAACGAAAGAAGAAATTTGGGACCTTTATCAACAATTCTATTCAGATGAACCCTTTGTTAGATTGAGAAAGTTAGGGAGTTTTCCAACGACAAAAGAGGTAACAGGTTCTAACTTCTGTGATATCGGACTAGATTTTGATGAACGAACCTCAAGAGTAACCATTGTCTCAGTGATCGACAATTTAATGAAAGGAGCTGCAAGCCAAGCAGTTCAAAATGCGAATATTATGTTCGGATTGGAAGAAACATTAGGACTTCAGTTTAGTCCTGTATATCCATAGACCGGTTTTAGAGGAGTGTTCATAATGGAAATAGCTAGTAAACAATTGATTTCAAAAGTAAAAGAGGGAAGTATTGTATCACCTCAGGGTTATTCTGCCGCTGGTCTTCACACGAAGGTAAAGCGTAAAAGGAACGATTTAGGAGTATTATATAGTGAGGTTCCGGCAGAGGCAGCTGCGGTTTATACATTAAATCAAATTATTGCTGCTCCTCTTCTAGCTACGAAAGAAAGTATAGCAAAAGAAGGAAAAATTCAAGCAGTCGTGATTAATAGTGGAAATGCAAATGCATGCATGGGAAAGCAGGGGTATTTAGATGCTGAAACGATGAAGAAATCTGTTTCAGAACGATTTTCCATTCAAGATCATTTTGTTGCAGTCGCATCAACAGGAGTAATCGGCGAAAAAATGCCAATGGATAAAATTATCTCAGGTATTCAAAAGCTTACACCTGCCAAAACGACACAAGCCGCTTATGACTTTAATGAATCTATTTTAACAACTGATACTTGTATGAAATCAACTTGTTATGAAGCCTATATTGATGGCCAGAAAATTACAATGGGAGGATCAGCAAAAGGGTCTGGAATGATTGCGCCTAATATGGCGACGATGTTAGGGTTTATCACAACGGATGCCAATATCCCCCATCAACATTTACAAACCGCTTTAGGAGATGTTACGAATGAAACCTTTAATCGAATTACGGTGGATGGGGATACATCTACAAATGATATGGTGCTCGTTATGGCGAATGGTTTAGCCGAAAATAATCCACTTTCACCGGCCCATGAGGAGTGGGAGACCTTCACTCAATTATTAAAGCAAGTTTGTGAAGATCTTGCTATCATGATTGCAAAAGATGGAGAGGGGGCCACGAAGTTAATCGAGGTAACGGTAAATGGGGCTATTTCCTCTGATGATGCTGGAAAATGTGCCAAAACAGTAGTAGGGTCAGATTTAGTTAAAACCATGGTTTATGGTTCAGATCCAAATTGGGGGCGCCTAATGATGGCGATTGGAAGAAGCGGAATTACCTTAGATCCACATGCCATTGATATTGAAATTGGCCCCTATTCACTACTTAAAAATAGTGAACCCACTCATTACAACGAAGAACAATTAAGTCAGTATTTAAATAATGAAAAAGTCGAAATTATCATCAATTTAAATATAGGAAATGGCTCTGGCAAAGCATGGGGCTGTGATCTTACCTATGATTATGTCCGCATCAATGCTAGTTACCGCACGTAATTGGAGGGAAAGCAAAATGGAAAAGATTATTGTCATCAAATGCGGTGGCAGCATGATTGATGACTTGTCTGAAAAATTCTTCATGGATATAAAAGAAATGCAAGACCAAGGATTTAAGCCGATCATTGTCCATGGAGGCGGCCCCGCGATTAATCGTCTCTTAAGTGATTTACAAATAGAGTCAGAATTTATTAATGGGTTAAGAAAGACGACAGAGGAAGTAATGGAAGTTGTCGAAATGGTTTTATCCGGAAGTATTACGAATAAGCTTGTTCGTGCTTTGCATTTAAATGGGATTTCTGCCATTGGGATGACTGGATCTGACAGCGGGCTCATTCAAGCGAAAGCAAAGGACTTTGAGAAACTTGGTCTTGTCGGTGAGATTACAACCATCAATCATGAAATTCTACTAAAATTATTATCAATGAATCTTGTTCCAGTTATTTCTCCCATTGCCATTAGTGAAAATTCGAATGGATATTATAATGTGAATGCAGACTCAGCGGCAGCTGCGATTGCTGTAGCAGTAAATGCCGAAAAGATTTTATTCGTAACAGATGTATCCGGTATTTTAAAGGATAAACAAGTTATTGAGACAGTTTCCCAACATGAGGTGCAATCACTGATTCAAGAGGGCGTAATTACAGGGGGAATGATTCCTAAAGTATCGGCCGCTCTTAAATGCCTTGAAGGTGGAATGGATCAAGTTATGATTGTCAGTGGAAAAACTCCTTTATATAGAGAAGGACAATTTATTGGTACAACGATTCTAAAAGAACAGAAAGTGGTGAGCTTTTAATGACCTATTTATTTGAAAATTACGGACGGTGGGATTTAGAACTAGTATCAGGTAAGGGTACACTAGTTATGGATAAAAACGAAAAAAAATACTTGGATTTTTCATCTGGTATTGGTGTTTGCAATTTAGGTCATTGTCACCCAGAAGTTGTAGCAGCGTTAACAGATCAGGCTAAGACATTGTGGCATACTTCCAATTTATTTAAAAGTTCTATGCAAGAAGAAGTGGCAGAGCAGCTCACAAAATACTCCGAAGGAAATGCCGTTTTCTTTTGCAATAGTGGGGCAGAGGCAAATGAGGCCGCGATTAAATTAGCACGGAAATATACGGGGAAATCTAAGATTATTACATTTTATCAATCCTTTCACGGACGCACGTTTGCTACAATGGCTGCAACTGGCCAAGATAAAGTGAAGCAAGGTTTTGGCGCCATGTTAGAAACCTTTGTCCATCTCCCTTTCAACAATATTGAGGCGTTGGAAAAAGAGATCGATCAAGAAACAGCGGCTGTTATGCTTGAAGTTATTCAGGGGGAAGGTGGCGTTCATCCAGCCACAAAGGAATTTTTACAAGCGACAGAAAGATTATGTAAAGAATATGGTGCATTATTGATCATAGATGAGGTGCAGACAGGGATCGGAAGAACAGGAAAACCTTTTGCTTATCAACATTATTCTATCTCTCCGGATATTATGACTTTAGCCAAAGGCCTGGGAAATGGAATTCCAGTTGGCGCTATGATTGGCAAAGAGAAATTAAAAGGAGCTTTTACACCAGGGAGTCATGGTTCTACTTTTGGCGGTAATCCACTCGCGATGTCTGCGGCTAAGGCGACACTTAAACTTATTTTTCAAGAAAATCTCCTTATAGAAGTTACTGAGAAAGGCGAATATTTAGTAGGGAAATTAGAAGAGATATTCTCAAAATGCCCTACATTTAAAAGTATTCGACATAAAGGACTGATGGTTGGAATTGAATTTTCAGAGGAAGTAGTGCCTTTAATGGCTGAACTGAGAAAGAATGGATTAATTGTATTAAATGCTGGACCCCATGTTTTGCGTCTGCTTCCACCATTAACTGTCACGAAAGAAGAAATCGATCAAGCGATTGAGGTAATGAATTCAACTTTATCTCAAACTGTATAGTTGGTTATTTTTTTGAAATAAAATGTATAAAAATTCATATGTAACTATAAAGATACAAAAGGAGTCGGTATGAATGAAAGGGATCATTCAATTAGCCAATAATAAACAATATACCGGCCAATGGCACGGGGATGTGACCCATTGCAAAGGGCAAGTGATTTTTTATACAGGGATGGGAAATTTCTTAGAATTTATGACAGATCCGGAGACAAAGGGGAAAATTGTGGTCGCAACTTACCCAGGGATTCTTGATTCCCATTTTGACCCTTCTAAGTTTGAGAGTGATGACTTACAACTTACGGCTTTAATCATTCAACAAGAATTGTTTGTTCAATCCGAGAGAGAGAAGAACTGGCTTGCGTTTTTTAAAGAAAAAGGGATTCCGATTATGAGTGGAATGGATACTCGCACAATCATCAAGCAGTTATTAAAGGATGGAGAAATATCTGCGAAAATGACAGCTGACCATCATAAGTTGGAGCCTAAATTCGACGATCAGAAGTCGACAAGTCACGAAAAGACGAAAGTGTTAAATCCAACTGGAAAGACAAATCTGGTTGTACTTAATTTCGGAATTAAAAAGTCATTACTTGCTTGGTTAAAAGGTTTCCATTGTAAACTCACGATTCTTTCTGCTGAGACATCCGCTTCCACCATTGCTGAACTCAAACCTGATGGTGTGATCTTTTCTGGAGGGAGCGGCCATCCCGCTGATTATCAACAATATTTCGAAGACTATGCTAAAGTAGCAAAATCATATCCTACGATTGCTTTTGGTTTAGGACATCAAATTCTCGCCCTTGCCTTTGGAGCGAATGTTGAAAAAATGAAATGGGGACACAGAGGTTTTAAGCAAGCAACCTATCACACCTCCACCCAGCAGGTGTATTTAACAAATCAGAATCATGGTTATCATATTTCTTTACAAAACCTTGAAGAGACGGGATTTAAACCATCTTTTCTTTCTGTTCAAGACGGTGATATTGAAGGGTTAATTCACAAGGATTTTCCGATAGCAACTTACCAATTTCATCCTGATGGAACTAATTTTAAACTCGAATCACTTATAAAAGATGCTTATTTTCAACAATTGGAGCAAAGTAAAGGGGAAAAGTTGTATGCCGAAGCGAAATGACATCAAGAAAGTGCTCGTGATTGGTTCGGGGCCAATTATGATTGGTCAGGCTGCAGAATTTGATTATGCTGGTACACAAGCTTGCTTAGCTTTGAAAGAAGAAGGCATCGAAGTCGTATTGGTTAATAACAATCCAGCTACAATCATGACAGATGAACAAATAGCAGATATCGTTTATTTTGAGCCAATGACAGTGGAAAGTATTGAAAAAATTATTGAAAAAGAAAAACCAGATGCTATCCTCGGCACCTTAGGAGGTCAAACAGGACTCAATTTAACGGTTAAATTATATGAGGAAGGCATTCTCGAACAAAATAACGTAGAAGTGCTAGGGACTTCCCCTGAATCGATTCGCCAGGGGGAGGATCGAGAGGCATTCCGTGCTTTAATGCATGAATTAAAGGAGCCTGTTCCAGAAAGTGAAATTATTCATACCGTCGAAGAAGCGGTAAATTTCGCTACTGGCATAGGCTATCCTGTTATTATTCGACCAGCCTACACACTTGGAGGTGGCGGAGGTGGAATTGTTTCTTCGGAGGCAGAGCTAATCTCCGTCGTTAAAAAGGGATTAGAAGCAAGTCCGATTACTCAATGTTTAATCGAAAAAAGTATTGCTGGTTTTAAAGAATTAGAATTTGAAATGATCCGCGATCATAATGATACTTGTATTACGATTTGTAGTATGGAAAATTTTGACCCTGTTGGTGTACACACAGGCGATTCCATTGTCATCGCTCCCCAGCAAACATTAAGTAGTGATGAATATGCGGCATTATATACATCGGCTGTTAAAATTATTCGCGCATTAAAAATTATCGGCGGATGTAATATCCAGTTTGCACAAGATCCGCATTCTAGCCAATATTACCTTATTGAAGTCAATCCAAGATTAAGTCGTTCTTCTGCCTTGGCATCCAAGGCTACCGGTTACCCGATAGCAAAAATGGCGGCTAAGCTTTCTTTAGGCTATCATTTACATGAACTAATCAATCCAGTGACAGGTGTTACTTTTGCTAGTATGGAACCAGTTGTAGATTACACAGTAGTGAAAATGCCTAGATGGCCATTTGATAAGTTTACGGATGCTGACCGTAAATTGGGGACCCAAATGAAAGCAACAGGAGAAATTATGGCGATTGATCGTCAGTTACCAGGTGCTTTGCAGAAAGCGATTCGTTCATTAGAAATGCCGACATTGGGTCTCGAATTTAAAGGTCTTTCAGACTATCAAGATGAAGAGTTGTGGCAATCTGTCTTGCTTCCTGACGATATCCGTTTTTTCTCAATTTTGGAACTTATGAGAAGGGGGATTACGGTTAAAGAAATATATGATGCCACATCTATTCAAACTTTTTTCTTAGAAAACCTTGATCTCTTAGTCAAAATGGAGAAAAAAATAAAAGAGACAAATTTATCACAAATTGAAAAAGACTTTTTCAAAAAAGTGAAGGGACTTGGTTTTTCTGATGACTGGTTAGCCCATATTTGGCAAACGAGTTTAAAACAGGTCAGGTTAAAGCAAAAAGAATTAGGATTACAACCTGTTTATAATATGGTTGATTCATGTGCAGGTGTATATCCGGCTGCGGCCCCTTATTTTTACTCAACATGGAAAGGAAAAGGGGATACATTCGAGAAGAAGGATAAACCAAAAGTGGCAATCATTGGTTCAGGACCTGTAAGAATAGGGCAAGGAATTGAATTTGATTATTGCACTGTGCATGGCGTCTTAGCCTTAAAAAAAGCTGGTTATGAGGCCATTTTGATTAATAATAATCCAGGTACTGTCAGTACTGATTTTCAAATAGCTGATCGTTTATATTTTGAGCCTCTTTCCGCAGAAGATGTACTCAATGTGCTTGAATACGAGCAACCTGATGGCGTGATTATCCAATTAGGAGGGCAAACTTCTATTAATTTAGCGAAAGCCTTAGAAGAAAATGATATTCCACTGCTTTCTATTTCACAAGAGCAGATTGATATTTTTGAAGATCGTGATCGCTTTTATACATTATTACAAAGTTTGCAAATCCCTCATATTCCAGGTGTTTCCGCAGCAAATGAAGAGGAATTATTGGCAAAGGTAAAAGAGGTAGGCTACCCGCTTCTATTACGTCCTTCTTATGTCATTGGTGGTCAAGGGATGCTCATTATAGAGCAGGAAAAAGAATTGCAGAAGCATCTGCATAAAATCGTCTATCCTGTGTTATTGGATGCTTACTATAAAGGGAAAGAGATGGAAATAGATGTCATATCAAATGGTCATGAAATTTATGTTCCCGGATTTTTTGAACATGTAGAAAAAGCGGGTGTCCACTCTGGTGACAGTATGGCGGTAACACCTCCAATCTCCATTTCTGAAGAAGATCAGCAAAAAGCTTTTCATTTTGCAGAAAAGATAGCGAGGGAACTCGGCTTTAAAGGTATTTTTAATGTACAATTTGTCTTATATAAGGGTGAAGTGTATGTATTAGAGGTAAATCCAAGAGCTTCCCGTACTGTTCCAATTATTAGTAAAATGACTGGCGTAAATTTGATCGAAGAATGTATCGATATTCTGCTTGGGAAAGATGTTATAAGGGATAGGCAGATTAAGCAAGATTATTATGCGATTAAAAGCCCCGTTTTTTCTACGGGAAAACTTGATGGTGTCGATCCCATTTTAACTCCGGAAATGAAATCGACAGGCGAAGTTATTGCCTTTGGGCACACTTTTGATGAAGCCCTAACGAAGGCCATAAATTGGGATGGTCGTTCTATTCGGAAAGATTCAGCTATCTATGTGGATGTCGATGAAGCAGATTCTGCTAAGATTCAAGAGGTTTTAAATCAATATGATGTCGCAATAACGGATGCTCCTTTTAACGAATGGTTAAAAAATAGTAGAGGTTCTATTCTTGTTAGTTTCTCGGAAACAGAACAGGCTGCGAACAAAAGAATGGCTGCATCCGCAGCACAACACAAAGTCATCACAGAAATGGAAACTTTGTTAGCTTTTCTAAAAGTAATCAAGCAAGAAGCAGTTCCTCCCACATCTTTACATGAATGGCATCAAATAAAACAGAAAAAAGAGAAGGTGATGTAATGGAAACGATCGTCAATCAGTTAAAGGGAAGGGACTTCTTAACATTAGCTGACTTCACTTCGGAGGAAATCACACAACTAATTGAAAATGCGATTGAGTTAAAGAAATTACAAAAGCAAGGGATTCCTCACCATTACTTAAAAGGAAAAACTTTGGGGATGATTTTTGAAAAATCATCAACTAGAACTCGTGTTTCCTTTGAAGTGGGAATGAATCAACTAGGGGGCCACGCGTTATTTTTAAGTAGCAATGATATCCAACTAGGAAGAGGAGAAACGATCCCTGACACAGCTAAGGTCTTATCCCGTTATGTTGATGGGATTATGATTCGCTCTTATGAGCATGCTGGTGTAGAGGAATTAGCTGCTCACTCTGACGTTCCTGTAATCAATGCCCTAACAAATGATTTCCACCCGTGTCAAGCATTAGCTGACTTAATGACATTGTTTGAGGTGAAAGGGGAGTTAAAAGGCAAAAAACTAGCTTATATTGGTGATGGTAACAATATGGCACATTCGTTAATGATTGCCTGTGCAAAGCTAGGGGTTGATTGTTCGATCGCCTCTCCAAATGGATACGAGCCAAAACAAGATATTATTGACTTAACCTTAAAGATTGCAAATGAGACAGGATCTAGTATTCTTATAACAAATGATCCGAAAGAGGCTGTTCAAGATGTAGATGCCGTGTATACAGATGTTTGGACGAGCATGGGCTGGGAAGAGGAAGAGGCAGTTCGTTTAGAAACCTTTCAGCCTTATCAAGTAAATAGCCAGCTAATGGCTTATGCAGATAAAGAAGCTATTTTCCTTCATTGTTTGCCCGCTAAAAGAGAGCAAGAGGTAACTGCGGAAGTGATTGATGGTCCACAGTCGTTCGTCTTCGATGAAGCCGAGAATCGTTTACATGCTCAGAAGGCTTTAATGGTTGCATTAATGGGTTAGTAAACTATCAGCAAAAGACAAATCCATTAAATTTTAAAATTCCAGAAAGTTGATGTATAAACATTTTGGATAGGAAAAAAGGGGCATTCAATAGTCAAAAAAATGACTGATTGGATGCCCTTTTTTCTATGATGGGGAGGGAGAATTTACTGTTTCCAGAGAACCTAAACCATTCACCCATTATAGGCTATTTCCATACAATAAACTAACAATAAAAATAGGTAGTGTCAAAAATTCTATGAAAACAAAAGCCTAAAGTAGCTCTAAGGTCTAAATGTGGTGGTAAGCTGCCGCAATCGCTCTTGACAAACACGCCAATGGTTTGAATTCAGGCTAACAAGGGCGA